>SABF01000049.1 GCA_009929095.1 Erysipelotrichia bacterium | reverse complement strand
AGTGTGACCTGCATCGGATCATTGGCTGTTTTCTCATTAACAACAATGTATTCATCAATATGAAGCGTTGTTCCCCATGCAGCACAAGTCTGCCCATGGAGCATTCTGCTGTCTAAACGGTACTTTACAATCGGCATAGTATATCCTCCTATTAATTACTGCTGATCAGAATCCAACCAGTGAAAGCACTAACGCAGCTACAAAGATTATACCAACAAGTTTCAGTGAAGAAACATTTTTAGAATATCCTTTTGCAAGAACAAGCGTCAATACCAGCGGTGGAATTCCAGGCAGGATACCATCCAGTGCCGTCTGAATGTTCAGAGTGAATCCGCCGATCAGGAAGTCGTGATTCAGTTTAAATCCAACCCACGACGGAACAAGTGCGCCTACTGCCATCATTCCAAGAATGCATGCGCAGTCCATCAGCTTATCCAATGTACCGGAGCGATTGACATCGCTTAAGAAGGACATGCCCTTCTTATATCCATACTGATATGTAAAATAGCTCAGCAGAACATAATACAGATTGGAACAGATCAGTTCGAAGATTGCACCGAAGAAACTGCCAGCCATTGCGATACTTGCTGCAACAGCGCCATAGATTGCACGTACAGTTGCGTCAAGAGAGTCACCGATTCCAGCCAGAGGGCCCATCAGTGAAGCCTTTACTACGTTTACGGAATCAAGCAGATCCTTTTTAGCGGCCGGATCAGATGTATTTGCTGCTTTTTCTTCAGTTGCAACAGATACACCCATGATAAATGCAAGCCAAAGTCCAGGTGTTGTATTGAAGAATGCCATGTGGCGCTTGCCAGCCTCAACTTTATCCTCATAATTCGGATAGAGTTTTGTAAGCACTGGTGAAATTGCCATGAAATACTGCAGGGTCTGGAAACGCTCATAGTTGATTGTGCACATCGGGAAGAATGTAATTCTCCACAGTGGCTTGTAAAACTCTTTCTTAGTCAGAGTAATAATTTCGTGCTGATTCTCTGGCTGCTGTACAGTCATCTCTGCTTCACTCATGATTACATTGCACCTCTTCTCTTTGGAGCTGCTACATTGTTCTGATAGTAGTTAATAACAGCTGCAGCAATGCCTAACAATGCGATTGACAGCAGTGATCCGCCAAATACTGCGCACATTACAAATCCAATGATGAAATAGGGAACATATTTCGGTTTGTACATCATTGAGAACAGCATGCCAAATCCTAATGCAGGCAGCATTCCTGTACTTGCCTTAAGCCAATTTGAGATCCAAGCCGGCATATTCTCGTTGAGGGCAGCAACGAAAGGTGAACCATAGAATATACAGAGGAAGATCGGAATGAACTTGCAGATGAAGAAAATCAGCGACCCAACATATGTCAAACGATTCATTTTTGCATATTCAGCTTTTTCTGCGTACTTATCTGCCATATGCATTAATGAGGTGTTGAGAGTCCAAGCGAGCATGTTGCTCAGCTGGCCCATAACAGCTACTGGTACAGCGAGAGCAATTGCTGTATTCATATCTGTCTTAGAAACAATTGTCAATGCCACAGCGATCGTTGTTGCAGTTGTTTTATTTACAGGAATAGCAGCACCGACGCCGATAACTCCCAAATAAATAAGTTGCAAAGTCCCGCCGATTACAATTCCAGTCTTAACATCTCCAAGCAGCAAGCCAACCAGTGCCCCGCATACTACAGGTTCATTCAATCCCAGATTGAACATTCCGTAGCCAAACCAGTCGAAGATTGTACAGACTGTTGATACATAAAGCGCATAGCCTAAAGACATAATTCTTCCCTTCTTTCTTTTTTATGCTTTCGTGAATATACTCATCATTGCCCCTATGTGATATATATTCCCTTATAGCCAATATTATTTGTTGCTTACTGCCTGAACAAATCTCTTTGTTATAGAAATCGGATTCGTAATTGCGGTACCGATTACTATGGAATCAGTTCCGCACTCATATGCTTTCAATGCATCCTCACGAGTCCATATTTTTCCTTCAGTGATGATGAAGATTCCAAGATCAGCTTCTTTGATCTGACGGACTAATTCGAAATCGCATATCCCTGTCTTATCCTTTGTATAGCTTGTATAGCCGGACAGTGTTGTTGAACAGATATCCGCACCTGCTTCAGCAGATAACTTTGCATCATTCAGATCTGCAATGTCAGCCATGATCAGCACATCCGGATATTTTTTCTTTGCCTCGGCAATCAGCGTATATGCTTTGTTTCCATCGGCATTCAGACGGTCTGTGCCATCCATTGCAATAATTTCACAGCCAAGTTCAACAAGTTTATCAACTGCCTGCATGGTAGGAGTGATATATACATCGCATCCTTCTGTCATAATCTTCCAGATACCAATCATCGGAATCTCCGGATACTCACGTTTGATTGCTTCTATATTGTATGGCATGTTTGCTCTGAAGCCGGCACATCCGCCAAGTACTGCACATTTTGCCATCAGTGTCAGGTTCTCAGGTGTTCCAATCGGATTTGTCAGTGGGTCTCCCTGACATGAAACAATGACTCTTCCACGAATCTTATCCAGTATTTCTTCCTTCTTATTCATAATTTTCCTTTCTGAATTTTGATTAAATTCAAACGTTCAATGAACTGCTTTATCTGCTAAATCTGATTCTTCCATCAACATAAACAGCACTTGGCTCATATTGCTCACTGCAGATCGTAATATTTGCGCGACTGCCTGGATTTAATGTTCCCATCCGGTCTTCTGCGTGCAGAAGCTTTGCAGGATTGACGCATGCCATCTGCACTACATCATTGAATGAGGCGTTGCATAACTGCTGAATGAATCTTGCTGCATCATTCATTCCAAATGCACTGCCGGCAATTCTGCCAGTTTCAATAACGCGAACATGAATCCCTTCCTTATGACATTTCAAACCGCTGAATGTGTAATCTCCATCAGCAGCACCTTTTCCCAGCATGCTGTCAGTAATCATCAGTATCCGCTCTGGTCCCATTGCCTCGTATGTCATTTTCACAACATTGCTGTCAACATGGAAACCGTCCATCATCAGTTCTTTATACATATCTTTACTGAGAAATGCCGATGTAACACATCCTGGATTTCTATGAGTATGCTGGCTCATTGCGTTGTACAGATGCGTATATCCTTCCGCCCCAAGCAGATGTGCATTCAATGCTTCTTCGCATGTGCAGTTGGTATGTCCGATCATTGGAACAATTCCTCTGGATTTCAGATAAGGTATGAAATTATTCATGCCTTTCTTTTCAGGAGCGATTGTCATCGTTCTGATATTTGGATTTGCTTTTAGCATTTCATCCAGTTCAGTAATGTTGGGATCCCGTAAATATCGTTCATCCATCAATGCTTTATACTCTTTTGATAAATATGGCCCTTCCAGATGAACGCCAAGGAATTCTGCACCTTCTGAAACAGCATTTTTCAGACTGCTCAATGCAGATATCGTTTCCTGCTGAGACATAACTGTAAGAGATGCAAGGAACGCAGTAGTTCCATCGCAGATGATGTTTTCACTTACAAGCGGAACAGCAGTTTCTCCTTCGATGAAGTCTTTTCCTGCCGCTCCATGCATATGGGTGTCAATAAATCCCGGTTGGACCAGCTGATGATGTGCATCAACAACACTATCTGCAGAAACATTCTTTGGATATGGCTCAAGAAACAGACGCTCGATGCTTGTACCATTGATCAAAATCGCACCATTCTTTATTTCTTTGCTTCCATCAATAATGAGATGTCCATTTTCGATTAAGGTTTTCATTCCAAGTTACCTAGAATGTCCTGATCCTGTCTTCATACTTTTCGTATACCGCATCATTGTCGAATCCATCTACATTCTGTGATTGAAATACCGGTATATCCTTTCCTTCTGCATTCAGTATTTTAATAGCCTCAGTCACAATGGTATCAAGGAGAAAAACACTTGAAATTGTGCTGCCCGGACCGGTTCCGACTTTGCCAATCTGCATCATTGCATCTCCGTCTGCAACACAGTTATCCAAAACCAGATCAACACACTCATATAGTTTTTTTCCGCTTGGATGCCTGGATGTGATTGCCTGACTCTGCTTCAGATTTGTCAATGCCACACAGTAGATGCCTTCCTTTTTGCATCTCATGGCCATTTCGATCGGCATTGCATTTCTGCCGGAGTTGGAAGTGATGATCATGATGTCACCTTTTTCAATCCTGTACTGATCGAATATGATATCAGCCAGTCCTGTAAGTTTCTCCAAAGCACCACTTCTTCTTGCTCCATTGCTTGTCAGAACATCTGGATCAAGAAGTGCATTAACATTTCCTAGACCGCCTGCTCTGCAGAACAGTTCAATTCCTACCATATGGGAATGTCCTGTTCCAAACATATGTATGATGTGATCGGAAGAAATATTATCTGCGAATTTCCTTGCAAGAATTTCTATCTGCTTTTCATTGGTTTCGGCCGTTTTATGCAGCAGCTGATCAACCAGATTCATGTATTCAAATTTAAAATCCATCAGATCCGCCCCTCATATTTCTTTTTCAGCAATGCATTATGCTTTTTGCCTTCTTCTGTTTCATTTTCTGCAAATAGCGGCACATCATCTCCGGATTCATCCAGAATGCTGCAGGTATTCATCGTCAAACTCTGTGCAATCAGAGCACACATGATTGCAGATACCGAGCACACCTTTTCGACTCCATCTGTTTCAATCAGTGCATCCCCCTGAGGACTGCAGTTATCAATCACCACATCACCAAACTCATATAATTTCTTTCCGCTTGGATGTCTGGATGGTTCTGCGTTGGTATGTTTCCAGGAAGTAATTATGATTACCTTATGTCCTCTTTGCTTGGCAGTAATTGCCATATCAATTACGACTCCGTTGATACCCGAATTGGAAATGATAATGAAGCAGTCATCTTTATGAATGTCATACAGTCCATACAACTGATCTGCGATGTCCGGAGTTCTTTCGAACACAATATCCTGATCTCTGAATGTTTCCAGAGATACCTTTCCTTTCAGAACAAAGTCCGTAGTCTCTATCGTGTGCACCGGCGCAAGACAGCCAGTCCGACCGCTCATTTCAATCCCGAATCCCACGGAATGTCCTGAACCAAACACATGAATCACACCATTATTCCTGATTGTTTCTGCACATATCTCTGCGGCGCTGTAAATATTCTGCTCCTGAGTGGAATACAGTTTATCTGCGAGATCTTCTATCTTATTTTTGAAAAGTTCCATTGCAATATCTGTCATATTCATACTCCTAGGAATTCCATCTATCAGCGTACTGATCGGAAATTGCTCGATTATGGACGTCAGCTCCTGTTACATTAGCACTGAGCAGGACCATCCTGTCATGACCGTTTCTCTTAAGCCATGCATATGTTTCTGCGTTAAGAGACTGAGCCAATACATCAACCAGCACCGTATTCGTCAGGCCGACTTTATATTTTCCATTTACTGTTCCGACCGGCTCCGGATACTCTGCTCCAGTATCCAGTATGATATCTGCATATTCAGTGATTCCCGTATCTTCCGGATCAGTACTGATGTATTGATCCATTTGTTTTCTGCATACCAGTGCAACCACTTTATGACCGCGTTCCTTTGCCAGTTTTGCAAGTTCAACAAGTACTGGGGTATGTCCATTCAGATCGCAGATCATGAACATATCTTTTGAATCAACCCGATAGATGCCCCACCATTTTTCGGCATTTTCTTTTTTCCCGTTGAACTGTTCAGAACTTATTTCTTCTTCGGTCATTACTTTTCGTAATGCCAGATCTTTACTGTTGAATCTGTGAAATGGCATCAAGCCGCCCGCGCGGTAATATAACTCCATTGCAAATGCACTTCCGCTGTCAAGGCCGCAAACCTGCGCCAGACCGTTTTCGACAAAGCACTGACCCATCATTTCTGCTGTCTGAAGAATTGTTTCGCGCTGTTGCTCAATCATGCTATCAATCTGCTTCTTAACAATTTGAAGATACTCTTTTGAATTCATCGGTGTCCTCTCCTTATAGGTTTATTCAACAATTCATTCAAAAATACAATTCCACTTTTTCCTGTTTCAACCAACTGCGCTATATCTACTGAACCGCTGGTTCTCGAGCCCAACACTTCTAATAGAATTGTCATACTCAGCCCAGTAATGATCCTTACATTCTCACTGGCTAGAAGAGCCGCTTGGTTGGCTGGCGTTCCTCCAAGCAGATCCGCCAGAACCAGCACACCATCTCCGGAGTCCTGCTTTTCAATTTCTTTTTTTAGATTTTCTCTAAACTGATCTGGGCTTACATTTTCGTGTAAACTGACGACACCCAGCTGTTGAATTTCATCGCCAAAAAACATTTTTACTGCATTTGCCGTACCCTCAGCCATACTTCCGTGACTAACTAGAACAACACCTTCCATAGTTTCTCTCCTTGAATGGTAGCGCTTACTTCGCGCACTAAAAAAATATATGTCGTAGAGTGACTATTGCTCATTTTTAGGTCTTAATTCTGGTGTTTTACTCCGACTTCTACAATCTAGCATATGTAGAGTGCTCTGTAAATAGGTAAATTTGATTTATTCACGAATCTCAATTTTACTATTGTGTTAGACTATAAGTAGACATGATCAGTATTGAAGAAAAAATCAAAAGCTGTTCAGGATTCACTAAATCTGAAAAACTTCTTGCTAGGTATGTGACTGGTAATCTTGATCAGATTTACCTGCAGACGCTGTCAGAACTTGCAGCCAACGCCGGAGTTGGTCAAGCTACTGTTTTAAGGTTTATTGAGAAACTTGGCTATTCTAATTTTGGTGCTTTTAAAATTGACGCCGCAAAAGACAGTGCTCTCGTATCACAGAAAAGCGTTTCGGCTAATACTGTTCTTAATTCCATTGAAAAAGAAACCTGTGAGTTTATCAGCGCTGCATCATCTTCTAATCCGCAGGCAGAATTTGATTCATTCGCTGATCTTCTTTATAATGCTAATCATATTTATTTTTATGGGGTCGGAACTTCCGGAAATATTACAGATATTGTTGCCTATAAGTTCCTGAGAGATGGCCTCTGCTGCAAATCGGTTACTGACGCACACAAAATGATTGTCACTGCGTGCACTGTGACAGTAAACGATCTGATTGTACTTTGCAGCTACTCCGGTGAAACAGTTGAGCTAATCCGTGCCGTAAATATCGCAAAGGAAAACTCATGCCGGATTGCATTAGTTACCGCGTTTCGTAATTCCAGTCTGGAAAAATTATCAGATCTGACTTTGTATATACCAGCAGATAAAGATGCTTTCTATTATTACGGCGCAAGTATGCAGACAATCATTACAAACCTTTATGTCTTTGACTGTCTTCTTCAAACCTATTATAAAAAACACTCTGCCAAGACCAAGAAAATCAACGATAAACTTGCAAAAGTATTTGCGGATCATTACGAAAAAGTTTCTGAATAATTATCGAAGGTCTGGTCTTTTCTCAATAATGCTAAAGTATACACTTTCTTCATACTGATCGATTTTTTTGTGATTTCTTTCCCTATATACCGTATACAGCATACCGATGATGAATATATCTATCAAGACTGACTGCAGCGCTATGCTTTTGTATACCCGGTTTTCTGTTTTTGACGTTGCCAGCAGAGTCAGTGTAGATAATTCTGTCAGTTTTGAATTGATACTGCTAGTTATTGCAATAATTCTGCAATTCTGCTTTTGGGCTAAAGTAAGTGCCTCAATCATTTCCGTTGTCTCACCCGTATAGCTGACCGCAATTATCAAATCATCAGGCTTCACTAACGCCGCATGAATCAGCAATTCATGCGGATCAGTCTCTGATAAGGTATTTAATCCTGCTCTGAGAAATCGATATGCCCCAATCCTGGCCGCATCGCCTGATGTTCCCAGTCCAAAAAAACAAATTTCATTTGCATTTTCGATCAATTTTACTGCTTCTATCAATTTTTCTCTTTTATTGATTGCAATGCAGTTATGGATTAAATTATCAATTTCATTTTCAAGATTCATAATAGAATCGTTTGATATATCATCCTGACTTTCCAGTTCTACAAGAGCTCTGGCTAAATCAATTTTAAACTTTCCAAAAGATCCATATCCCAGCCGTTTATTAATAAACTTTACAACACTGCCCTCGCTTACGCCGGCTTTTTCTGCAACTTTTGCCAGTGTGCTGCGATACACTTCATTTTCATTCTGGATGATATAATCAGCAATTCTTCTTTCAGCCTTTGTCAACCCTGAAAGCATTCCTTTTATTCTTGAAGTAATAACTGATTCCATTATTATTTGTTCCCTTCCAAATGATGATCTGTTCCGTCATTATAATTTTTATACACTTCACTTATTTTCAGCCGATTTATCAATCAATTTCCTTACTTCTTCCATCATTGGAATTGAAGGTGCCGCTCCTGTTTTTGTCACTGCCAGCGCTGATGCTGCAGAAGCACAATCTACAGCTTCCTTGAGAGTTCCCCTATTGGCAAGAACCGCTGTAAAATAACCTGTAAATGTATCTCCGGCAGCAGTGGTATCAATGACCGGCACGTGATATATCCCATGTTCCACTCGTTCAGATCTGTGGACAACTATACTGCCGGCACTGCCAAGAGTCAGTACAATTCCGAGATTCGGATATCTGCCCAGAAAATACTGAATAATCTCATCTGGACTATGCTTTCCAGAGAATTCATATCCTTCCACTTCATTGATCATCAGCCACACAATTTCATTCAGATCCAGGTCCAATAGTGACTTATCAAATGGTGATGCATTCAATACGATCTGATGTCCTCTTTGATATGCATGATGAATCAGATAAGGAATTTCAGAGATCTCATTTTGAAGCAATAGATATCCTGGATTTTTGATCTCATCCAGTACATGGGTGATGTACTCCTGAGAGACTTTGGCATTGGGACCTGGATACAGAATTATGCAG
>SABF01000364.1 GCA_009929095.1 Erysipelotrichia bacterium | reverse complement strand
GATCGAATGAATTATTTAAGGTACATTCATATACATGTTTCAAATGCTGACCAATCTGATCAATAGAACGTTCCTCTGCAACCATGAATCCTGCCTCTTTTGTAGAGGAAATTTTCTGTTCTACAATGTCCTGCAGCAGTCGAATAAATTCTTCATTTGTTTTTCCCTTATGGCAGTTAACGCCATCTTTCAGCCATGGATCAAAAGCTCCGATATCACGTACCAATACATTCTGATGAGATGCCAGTGCTTCAAGCACTACAATTCCCTCAGTCTCCTCATAAGATGGGAAGAAGAAACAGGACGCATCCTGATAGGCACCCTGGATGATCGGCCCTTTTACATAGCCGGGAAACATTACATTGTAAGGATGATTTTCAACTGCCTCATTGATCTCCCGAGGTACAAGAGCCGGATTAATCTCGCCAAACCAGATAAACTTGTACTGCGGCAGCTGTCTGGCAACTTCCACAAAATCAAGAATTCCTTTTCTTTCAAATGGCAGGCCGACACTGATAATGACTTTGTCATCTTCATTCAATGAAAAGTATTTCCGATAGGCCTTCACTTTCTCCGTATCTTTAGAAAACTGCTTCAATTCAATGCCATTGGATACCGGATAGATCGGAAGATGAATTCCATAGCCTAACAGAATCTTTCTGGAATATGGTGTCGGTGTAATCAGGCAGTCTGCTTTGGAGTACAGATTGACAATCACATCTTTGAAGACAGGTGCCAGTACATTGGAAAGCACGAAAGAATTCCGAAAGTCCTCTTCAGTGGAATGAGCATGATAAACCACCTTCCTGCCCATTCTTCTGGCATTGGCAATTATTGCCTCACTATTCATGTAATACGTATTTATATGAAGGATATCGTAGTCCTCATCCCATGGATCAGACGTATAATCAATACCCGCGGATTCCAATGCTGCCTTCTGGTGCTCAAATGCCCGGCCGATGCCGGATGTGGATATCAGGCTCTCACCTTCAAAATAAAGCAGAATGCGCATGCCTATTACCTCCATTGATACTAGTAGAATTATACCAAATCAGAACACCTGGGGTATTAGAAATTGCTTACCTTGCAAAAATGAAAGAATTTATTAAAAAAGAAGAGATGCAGTAATTTGCATCTCTTCTTCATTGATTCTGAATTTACTTCCCTTCCTGCAGATTTTTCTTAGCTACCAGTTTGCTGTAACGCGTCTGAGCATCCTTAAGTGTTTTTGCAAACATCTTCTCAGCTGCTTCTTCACCCTTCAGCTTAGGCAGGTTGAAGTAACGTCCTTCCTGCATCAGGAAGTCATGGAACTTCGTCCAATCTGGTTCTTTGGAATCGATGGTAAGCGGATTTTCACCCAGGGCGATCTTATCCGGATTGTAGCGGAACAGCGGCCAGTGGCCGGATTCAACGGCTTTCTTTTGCTGCTGCAGACCGGTCCGCATATCAATACCGTGATTGATACAGTGAGAATACGCAACGATCAGGGACGGTCCATCATAAGCTTCAGCTTCGAGGAATGTCTTGACAACCTGAGCATCATTCGCACCCATGGCAACTTTACCGACATAGATGTAGCCATATGTCATGGCAATGTATCCGAGATCTTTCTTGGGCAGATCTTTGCCTTTTGCAGCGAATTTTGCGACAGCAGCACGCGGGGTTGACTTGGATGCCTGACCACCTGTATTGGAATA
>SABF01000363.1 GCA_009929095.1 Erysipelotrichia bacterium | reverse complement strand
TTTTTATTGCTGATCCGTAATGAATGAAAACTTTTTCATTTTAGAGTGCGAATCATTTCAGGATTGAGATCATTCAATGTATGGCAGCCCGTCATAAGCATTGCCTGACGCAATTCATCCTGAATGCTCAGAATCCTCTTCTGCAGTCCCTCACTGCCATCTTTAACTGCCGCAAGAGCAAACGGTCTGCCGATCAGTACACCGTCAGCGCCAAGTGCCAGACACTTGAATACATCGCTGCCGGTTCGGATTCCTCCGTCAATCAGAATTGTGATCTTCCCTCTGCATGCCGATACAATTTCCGGAAGCACATCCAATGTCCCCGGAGTATCATCCATCACTCTGCCGCCGTGGTTGGATACCACAATTGCATCTGCACCGGCCGCTGCAGCAGCCATTGCCGCATGTACCGTCATAACGCCTTTCACTATGAAAGGCTTCTTAAGACATTCTTTGATCTTTTTCAGTGCAGATACAGTCTTGGTCTCTACCGGCGTGAGGCCCGCTCGCAGCAGCGGCAGGCCGGCCGCATCAATATCCATCGCAGCCATCGCATAATTCAGATCTGACAGAACTGCAATCCGTTCGTCGATTCCTTCTTTTACCCATGGCTTGATTGTGATAATACCGCGGCCATGATGATCATTCACAGCCCTTGCAGGTTTGGCAAACAGATTATCGAGATCAATTCCATCGCCAGTAAATGCAAGGATGCCTGTCTTCTCACAGGCGTCAAGAACCATATCAGCATATTCATACTCACTGATATCGACGCCATAATTATTTTTGATGCCGGCGATCGGAGCACAGAACACCGGCATGGATAGATCGCTTCCAAGAATAGAGCAGGAAGTATCTGTCTCTCCTGGTTCAGCGCACACATCCATGTTAATCGCCGCATGTTCCATTGCCTGACGATTTCTGATAAAGCTCAATCCTGAGCCCTTGCCGCCAACACCTGGTATTTCTCCCCGGCAGGCAATTCCATTGCAGTCTCTGCATTCTCTGCACTTCAGCATATTGCATTTCCTCTTTTACTTTCTACAGCTGTACTTGATTCCCGGATTGGTATCCAGTTTCCGGATTCGGGTATGACATTGTTCCAGCAGCTTTTCTATATCATATATTCCTGATTCATTCATAATATCTGCCACAATCATCAGACACCCGTAGGCATCACTGCCCGCATGATGATGATTCAGTTCAATGTTCAGTTTTGTACACATATCATCCAGCCGGTGATGCGGCATTTCCGGGAATACTCTTCGGGACAGCTCCACAGTATCAAAATACTGCACGGGCGGTATCTCGATGCCGCAGCTGATGCATGCCGCCCTAAGACAGCCCATGTCAAAACTGGCATTGTGAGCAACTACAAGCCCGCTCGTCAGATACTCTGATATGGCATGGTAAACATCTGTAAAGTCCGGTGCATCCAGTACATCGCGCGAATGAATGCCATGTATTTTTGTATTCCACGGTGAGAAGTAGAAGACATCCTCTTCCGGGCGGATCAGTGAATAGTACTTTTCTTCTACACAGCCCTCTTC
This sequence comes from Erysipelotrichia bacterium, assembly GCA_009929095.1. Lineage (GTDB taxonomy): Bacteria > Bacillota_I > Bacilli_A > Erysipelotrichales > Erysipelotrichaceae > Bulleidia. Next base: position 151 of record SABF01000363.1, on the reverse strand, counting down.
CATGACAGCGATGCCTACAGCGCATACACTGGCCGGACTGGCGTTTGCCGTTTCAAAATCTATCGCCGCAATCCGCTTCATCATTCGCGTTCCGACACATGTTCAAATGCCATTCTGTAGATGTTTTTGATGTGTTCGTCTGCCATTGAGT
>SABF01000362.1 GCA_009929095.1 Erysipelotrichia bacterium | reverse complement strand
GTTCAGCATCATCGGCCGGTACAAACGGATTAGGATCAATCGGATAAGCTTCCTTCTTCAATGCAGCAGCCAGCTGATCTGCATTGATCTCCTTCTTTCCGCTGACTGGCTTGGCAGATACTTCTGCGTGTCTGAACCAGCTGCTGTCTTCTGCTGTAAATGTGCTTTCATGAATTCGATCATGTTTAATTTTTGCAAGATCAATCAGTGCAGTGCGTATATCTGGGCGACCGCCAAAAATGGAATCGTTCAGAATCCTGCCATTTTCAGCAATCATTGAATGTCCGGAGAATACCAGATCTGTTGATGATTCATCTGTTCCGCTGGAAACATACAGATACCCACAGTAGCAGGAAGCGCTCTGTGAACTGACCAGCTGCCGGCGATAATCCTGCTTGCCAATGATTTCATCTGAAGCAGAAAGATTAACAATGATATTGGCACCAGCCAGACATGCATGAGTACTCGGCTTGTCAGGAACCCAGAGATCTTCACAGATATCTGTACCGATCAGCACATTGCTGTCAGAATCTTCAAACAGCAGATCAATGCCAAATGGAATTTCCTGTCCCGCATACTGAATCATTCTTCCGATGATATTTTTTCCAGAGGTGAACCATCTTCCTTCATAGAATTCTCCATATGTCGGAATAAACTCTTTCGGAACAATGCCGGCTATCACTCCTTCTGAGACAGCTGCCGCACAATTATAGAGACTGTTTTCATAGTGAATTGGGATACCGACAAAGACGGTCAATCCCGGCAGCTTCCTGGTTTCTTCCGCAATTCTCATCAAGCCGCTTTCAGCAGCTTCCAGAAGTACATTCTGCTGAAACAGATCCGCACATGTATAGCCCGTGATGCACAGTTCCGGAAACACAAGAATGCCGCAGTCCTTATGTTTCTTCATGGCACTGATCACAGAAGCAACATTATATGCAACATTCGCGACTTTCATTTCCGGTACCGCTGTGCCGACCTTAATCATTTGATTTTTCATGCGCGCCTCCTGTAGTCCTCCAGGTTCAATTCGTCAGGAATCATTTCTGCTACTGTGTCCAGCCGACTCTCTGAAAATGCCCTTCTCACTGCTGTGGAAGAAACATTCTGCCAGATATCCGGGGTATGGATGATCGTGAAATACTGCTTCAATGAAGAAAGAAAAGGATCTCTGTCAATCATCTGTTCTGCCGGGTCCCTGCCTCTTATCATGACGGCTATGCCGAATTCACGGCAGATTTCCGGAATATGAAGCCAGCCATGCTGAAGCTCCGTCAATTTATCAGATCCAAGCAGCAGTTTCAGTTTAAGCCCATCAGTTCTCAGACTGCAGAGTGTATCGTAAGTGCGTGGCTGATGACTGAGTTTCAGTTCACAGTCACTGACCTCCATCCAGGGATTCTTTTCAGCTATTTTATTCAGCATCTGCAGTCTGTCAGTATCTGAAAACGCAAAATCCTTTCCCTGCTCAGTTCTGATATAGTCTGATTTTGAGGGAATAAATATCACTTTATCGCTGTCAGTGCTTCGACAGGCATACTCAGCAGTATGGATATGTGCGGAGGTCGGCGGATTGAATGCACCGGCAAATACGAGCGAGCGGATCAGAGATTGCCTCCGTGAAGCTTCTGGTACATCTCCTCGCGGCAGTCTGCTACCTTATGCGTCATATCAACATAATGCACATGCGGCATTTCCGGACGCAG
>SABF01000361.1 GCA_009929095.1 Erysipelotrichia bacterium | reverse complement strand
TTATAAAACAGACACGGTGTTTTTCCTTCTGCAAGCAGTTCGTTGGAAAGTCGAGCAATGCAGGCACTGCCATAATGGCGATCCCTGTATTCCGGATCGGTGCATACTGCCACTGCCATGGCAAGATCGGAGCATTCCGCTGTACTGCCGGCAGAAGATACGAGTCTGCCATCCGCAAAAACACCGTAGTTTCTGCCGGAATGATTCTGGTACTGCATCCGCAGTGTTTCCTCATCTGTCGCATCTTTCGGGAAACATACTTCTTCCAGACGGACAATCGCCGGGATGTCCTCTTCTTTCAGACGTACTGTTCCAGAGGTATCCACCGTATTATTTATGTGATCAAGTCTGGCAAACCAGCATTCTTCAGCTTCATAGCCTCTATAGCGGCATTTTCCAAGAAGCGTACTCTCCCCGCTGATTGTTCTGATCTCATGGGTATTCAGGAACGAATCAATAAATGCCTGATCAAGCACATGTTCATAGCTGGCTGCCAATAAAGACTTTGCCGGAATATAGTTCATGTACACCGCATGAATTCCAAATTCATCTTCATCTGTCCAGACAGACAGAATATCTGATTCCAATCCATAATTTTCTATATCACCTATAAAAAATAGATTGATCGGCGCATTTTTTCGCAGATACTCCAATAATGCGGATCGATCCTGTTCTTTGCATCGTTTTATCATCATTCGCCCCCGCAACATTATACCCGAATCAGTGCTTTGAAAACAGCATGGAGAACAGCCTTGAACATCCCTTCATGATATAATAGCTCACAGAGGATAATGCGAATGCCTAAGACTGCAGATCAATGGACTGATTATCAGCTGATCGATGCCGGTGACGGCGAAAAACTCGAGCAGTGGAACAATATTGTATTACGGCGCCCGGACCCTCAGGCAATCTGGCCGGCAGACGGTCATAACAGACAGTGGGAAAAGGCAGATGCGATCTATCACCGTTCGCGGACCGGCGGCGGTGAATGGGAATTCCGTAAAAAACTGCCGGAATCATGGAATATTGCTTATCATGGCCTGATGTTCAAAGTATCTCCAACCGGTTTCAAGCACACCGGAATTTTTCCTGAGCAGGCGGTAAATTGGGACTGGATGAGTCAGCTGATCCATGATCATAAAGATGAAAATTTAAGAATTCTGAATCTTTTCGCCTATACCGGAGGTGCCACCATGGCCTGTTCTGCTGCAGGTGCAGCAGAAACCGTTCATGTGGATGCCTCAAAGGGGATGGTGAACTGGGCAAAGGAGAATCGTGATCTGTCCGGTCTGTCAAATCATTCGATCCGTTTTATCGTTGATGACTGCCTGAAATTTGTAGAACGCGAGAAACGCCGCGGACACACATATCATGGAATTCTTATGGATCCGCCTTCTTACGGCAGAGGTCCAAACGGCGAAATGTGGAAATTCGAAAAAGAAATTACCGGCCTGATTCAGGCGTGTCTTGAAATATTGGATGACCATGCCCTCTTCTTCCTGATTAATTCCTATACCACCGGTTTTTCTTCATTGGTACTGGAAGATATGCTGAAGACCATGGTATTGCCAAAGCACCCGGATGGCCTGGTTGAAGCCGGTGAGGTGGCACTGCCGATTCAAAGCAGAGATTTATTGCTGCCATGCGGTATCTACGGAAGATGGCAGAGAAAATGATGCAGGTTCTCTACGAGGACAATCATCTTC
>SABF01000360.1 GCA_009929095.1 Erysipelotrichia bacterium | reverse complement strand
ATCCTGTACCTTGCAGCGAGATGCAGTGCCTGATGGCAGGATGATGCTTTCGAGTGCCTTGGCAGCTCCGTCGAGAACTGCGTGGCCAAAGCCGTCATTCTTTGCTTCGCCGGCAGCGATATAAGTGCCATCAGCGTAATGAGCGCCTTCGGATACAACAACGTAGCACTTGTTCTTTTCCTTGATGCATTCAGCAACCCGCTTCAGGAAGACCTCTTTATCAAACGGAACTTCCGGAACAATCAGGACATCAACATGTCCGGACAGGCAGCCAGCTGCAGCCAGCCAGCCGGCATCACGGCCCATGGTCTCAAGAATAAAGACTTCCTGACGCGTATATACATTGACATCCAGCCAGGTCTGCAGTGCAGTTGTTGCAATGAACTTTGCAGCAGATGCGAAGCCCGGGCAATGATCTGTTTCCTTCAGATCGTTGTCAACAGTCTTCGGACAGCCGACAAAGCGATGATTGGTGATATTGTGCTTTTCAGCATATTCAGAAAGTGCGGCTACAGTGTCCATGGAGTCATTGCCGCCAGTATAGAACAGTGTTTCAATATCATGCTTGTCCATGATCTTGATCAGTTTTTCGAAGTCTGCGACGTTATCGCGCTTCAGCTTATAGCGGCAGGAGCCAAGAGCTGAGGAAGGTGTCTGACGCAGGATGCGGTTTTCTTCATCGCTCATTTCTGTAAGATCGACAAAACGTTCATTGAGAATTCCCTCAATGCCATTCAGTCCTCCATATACGTGTTCATAAATCGGATTCATCTGGTTCGCCTTGACGACGCCGGCGACAGTTGCGTTGATGACGGAAGTAGGTCCGCCGGATTGAGCTACGATGCAGTTTGCCATAGTGTTTGCTTTCTCCTTTTTTGCGTACTTATTATACCGCGAGGCTCTCGTTTCTGAAATCCTGTTTCAGTGCTTTTGCAGAACCGAGGCCAGCTGTGCTGCCAGCGCAAACAGTGCACAGGCCGGATCCAGTTCTCCGCTGCTCATCAGTATTCGGGAATCCCAGGAAGATTCATCCAGGGCATCTGCCGAATAGAAGAAGGGATAATAATTCAGATTTCTAAAATCTGCCCAGGCCTGAATACCGCTGCATTCCATTTCCACAGCAACGCAGCCGACTGCTTTATGACGGGCCACCGCCTCAGGAGTTTCCCGATACAGAGCATCCGTGGTCCAGACGGGTTCTCTTGCAAATGATACATTCCATTCCTGAAACAGTTTGGCCATCATTTCCGAATTGACTATTTCAATCCAGTCAGCAGCAGGTGCGTAGTGATAGGACACCCCGTCATCCCGCCATGCTTTTGAAGGAATGATTACTTTCCCAGCAGTCAGGGCGGCATCAAGAGCACCGCAGCTTCCGATTTCAATGTAATTCACTGCTCCGGTGATCCAGGCAAGTTCTTCACACATGTTGACCGCATGAGGAGCACCCATGCCGATTTTAACAATTGCAGTACCCGGATGACCTGAGACGCGGTAAATCTCTGCATCGCCGCCGATGCTGGCAATCACTGCCCTGGAAGGTTCAATTGCACCCTCCTCCAGCAGTTTTGCAATCAGCGGATGTGAGAAGGTCAGAATCATTGTTTGAAAAGACTCTTCGCTCTTCGCATAGCACATATCCGGATTCAGAACCCCATACTTCTCTTTTGAAAATGCATCGGTAATCATTTCTGCTCCTCCATCTCGCTGTAC
>SABF01000359.1 GCA_009929095.1 Erysipelotrichia bacterium | reverse complement strand
CATGCGGCGGCGTTCGAAATCATAAGGGATTTCATCAATCTTCTGATAGGCGTCAAGTTCCTTGGAAATATTATGCTCATTTCCATAAGTAATGATTGCCCGATCAATGGTATTTTTGACACCGGTGGAGTAATAGCTGTTCAGGTACGCGTAATTCAGCACCACTTTGGAATCTCTGCCATCAGCGCCAATGTAACGCTGCAGAATAATGCTGTCCATGGTCAGCGTTCCTGTTTTATCCGTACACAGCACATCCATGGCACCAAGATTCTGAATTGCCGACATATCTCGAACAATGGTCTTCTTTTTTGCCAGAAACTGTGCACCCTTGGCAAGAGTTCCGTTGACAATCATCGGCAGCATGCCTGGAGTAATGCCAACTGCAACAGAGATCGAAAACATCAGTGCCTGCAGCCAGTCGTGCTTGAAGACCCCATTGATGATCAATACAAAGATCACAACCATAACCATGTAGATCATCAGGATTCTGGTTACTTTGGCAAGTCCCCTGTCAAAGTTGGTCGGCTCCGGTTTCGCTGTGACTGCTGAAGAAATATGACCAAGATAGGTATCCTTGCCGGTTCTGATCACAATGCCGAGTCCGGTCCCTGATACGACTGCCGCACCGGAAAGACAGATGCTGGTCAATTCCGCACAGCTGGTATTGACCCGGTCCGGTCCAGAGGTTTTTTCAACCGGTACGGTTTCGCCGGTAAACATAGACTGAGAAAGAAACAGATCCTTGGAATCAAGAAGATACAGATCGCCGGAAATGATGGAACCGCCGGACAGCACTTCAATATCTCCCGGCACAATCTGCTCCGATGCGATCTCTGTCTCTCTGCCGTCGACTCGAATGCATACTGTATTGTGCACCATCAGCTTCAGTTTCTCAGCAGACCGATAGGAATTGTAGTCCTGTACAAAGCGCATCATGGCACTGAGAAAGGCCAGCACAAAGATGATGATGCCGCCAAGCATGTCCTGCATCACCAGAGAGATGATGCCGAGCACTAGAAGAATCATGATGAATTCATCTAGAAAAGACTTCAGAAAGAAATCATACCAGTGCAGTTTTCTGTCTGTAGCCATCAGATTCAATCCATGCTGCTGCAGTCTTGATTCACGTTCTTCTTCATCCAGTCCATTTTTATCAGACTTATAACGAATAAGAATTTCCTCGGGATTCATTCCTGCCGCATTTCGATACTGTTCCTCTAGTTTTTCCTGATCAGCCATATTCTGAATTCAGACCTCGATTTCTTCTCCTAAAGACTACCACGTTTCTTCACTTCCATTGCAAAAAGGAGACTCGTGTTGCCGAGTCTCCTTCAGGTATCAGATATAGCTCAATCAGCGCATGAAATAAGGAGTAACATATGCCGGAAGACCATCTTTCATGATCAGTGCCGGGCTTCCCTGAATCAGCGGACGCAGATAATCGTAACCAGCCTCAGTCAGGCCTCTCATTTCCGGAAGCAGCCAGTCAGTTGGGAAGTTCTTTACGAAGTTAGCAACCTTGTTTGCTTCAATGGTGAAGTACTCAACATCGTACTCCTTGCCTGGCTTTCTTCTTACGCCGACCATCTTGCCGGTGAATGTCTTGTCAGCAGTATGCATGTGGGCAGACATGCCGAGGTGAAAGGACTCCGTAACGTCAACCAGAGACTGTTCAGATGCGTGGCAGCGCTGAGCGGTAGAAAGATCCTGTAC
>SABF01000358.1 GCA_009929095.1 Erysipelotrichia bacterium | reverse complement strand
GAACACACAAGACACTGCGCGGACCTCGCGGCGGTATGGTGCTGTGCAGAGAACAGTATGCGAAGCAGCTGGATAAGGCGCTCTTCCCAGGCATTCAGGGCGGACCTCTGTGCCACATTGTGGCAGCGAAAGCGGCCTGCCTGTATGAAGCAGCCCAGCCGGCATTTAAGGAGTATGTGCGACAGCTGATGGTCAACTGTCAGGCCCTTGCCGATACTCTGCAGGCGGAAGGATTCCGTCTGGTAACCGGCGGTACAGACAATCATCTGATTCTCGTGGATGTCATGGGCTCAATCGGCGTTTCCGGCCGGGACGCTGAAGCAGCACTTGATGAAGTGAATATTACTGCCAACAAGAATGCGATTCCGTTTGATACTCAGAAACCGAACACTGCCAGCGGCATCCGTCTTGGCACTGCTGCCATGACTACCAAGGGCTCTGATGAAAAGGACTTTGTGCAGGTCGGAAAAATGATTTCTGAAGTATTGAAGAACAAGGATGATGAGGCAGTTAAAGCCAAGATTAAATCGGAAGTCATTGCACTCTGTGAAGCTCACCCATTTGAATGATGACCAGAATAAAAGATCGGCTGAATTCAGTCGATCTTTTATAGAACATCAAACAGAGAAGCAAGGCTGCCCAGCCGTCGGTACTCATCACGCATTGATTCAGCGTGCAGACGAAACCAGTCATCTGACATTAACCGGCGATAGGATTCATACAGTGAGGCCATGGAGACAACATTCTCGTTAAGGGATACGCCAAAGCCGATTCTTGCGGCCGCATTGGCATCCCAGGATCTTCGCCATGTTCCATCTGTGATGACAACCTGCGGAATTCCACGCATCAGACACTGACTGTAGATATATTCATTGCCATCATGAATGACAGCATCCGGGTGATCCAGAGCAGAAAAAACCGGCTTTGCAGTAAATGACACATTTTCCTCAGATGCAGCACCGGTGCCTTCAACCCAGGCTGTCACATGATATGGAGCGCCCTTCCATCCCTGAAGGATCATCTGTTTCAGTTTGGCAGGAGAAATACCGCCTCGGCTCAGATAGACCGCCAGGTGCCGCTTGGTCTGCCGCTCCGGCTGAATCTCAGACATGCCGCCAATGCGGGTAATCTGATTCATATCCGCGAATGGCTGGATAGATGCTGGAGAAAAGGTTATTCGACGGTCACATGACCTGTAGAGATCGCTCAGCCGCAGAATCTGATCCTGCTTCATCTGAGAAAGCAGACTGTTGAGATCATTCAGGCAGATTCTTGGAAAGGTTCTGCCACGGTACATGCCGGCATGTACCACAGACCAGCATGGAATATGCTGTGCATTAGCTGCAGCGCAGGACAGAGGTCTGCCGATGTTTATGATCAGATCGGGGTGGAAACTGGAGATTGCCGAATTGATCGCTTCAGCATCTGCTTTGAGATAAGCAGCATCCAGCATGCCCGCGGCATAGAATGCTTCTTCATAGGTTCTGCCTGGATCACGTTTCCGCACAAACAGACCGGCTGCCGGTTTTGGCTGAGGGGAATCATACAGGGAAGCATTCTTAAAAGCCATTGCGTCTGGAGCACAGATACCGACAGTATTTCCTTTGGAAACAGCTATGTCAGTAAGATTCTGGCTCAGCAGAGCACTGGTATGCAGTCTTGTGATCTGAGCATTTGGCATCAGAAGAATTCTCATATGCACTTAGTATACTGT
>SABF01000357.1 GCA_009929095.1 Erysipelotrichia bacterium | reverse complement strand
ATCAAGGAAGGCAATAAAACCCGTATTCAGATGTTTGAAGGCGTTTGCGTATCCCGCAAAGGCGGAAACATTTCTGAAACATTCACAGTTCGCAAGATTTCTAATGGCATCGGTGTTCAGAGAACATTCCCAGTCAACAGCCCAATCATTGATCACATTGAAGTGTCCCGCAAGGGTAAGGTAAGAAGAGCTAAGCTTGGATACCTGAAGGGTCTGTCCGCTAAGGATGCTCGTATCAAGGAAGATCGCTAATCTTTGCAGCTCAGATGAATCGTCAGAAAGAGACTTCAGGTCTCTTTCTTTTTAGTATGATGGTCATGTTACGCATCTGAAGCGGTGATTCCACGGGAAACCTGTTTCCGGTGAGGCCAATTGAGACAGTATTAGGAATCAGATTTAATCAGAGCTGTATCATCCGGCATGCTGTCATACAGACTATCCGCTCAATGCACAAAGATCGCAGTGATCACAGATGGAAAAACGGAAGAAACCCGGTGAATGATATAATGGGATGCGCAAACATGCAGTACCGGGGCGGCTGACTGGTAAGCATTCGCAATGCGCAGGGGAATGCTGAAAATGGACTGCTCAGGAATCATCCTTTCAAGAAGCAGAATCACGAGAAATGCTGAAACGTCAAGCTCCTGTCAGCTTGATAGATGATTGCAATGAAAAATATTTATTCAAGAATCAGCTGAGCTGATGCAAGGCTGAACGGCATTGTCCGGCAGTGCTGTGAGAGAACTGTTTGATTTGTCATATTCGGTTTTATAACGTATGCGTGTGCGTATACTCATGCGTATATTAAGAAAGTCCAGTAGCGATTATGCCTGGGAGTGGTAGAATAGTTGCATGTCAATAAATTCAAAGAAAAATCAGAAAGAAAAAGTCAGCTTCAAGAAAGATCTTTTAGATTTTACAGTTACGCTTCTGATCTCCATGGCTGTTGTTTTTCTTTTGGTCAATTATGTAGTCAGACCTATCCGAGTGGTGGGAAATTCCATGTATCCGACCTTGGAGTCGGATGCTCTTGGATTTTCCAATGTGATCGGAAGAAATACTGATGGTATCAGCCGTTTTGATATTGTGGTGATTAAGGTGACGGAAGACAGCAGAACAAAATACCTGGTCAAACGCGTTATCGGCATGCCAGGTGATACAGTTTCCTATAATTCCGGTGTGCTCTATATTAATGGAGAAGCGATGGATGAATCATTCCTGAATTCCAATTACGTCATTACTTATGGCGGAAAAGCATTATTTACGGGCGATATCGCGAAAATCACATTGGGCGAGGATGAATATTACTGCCTTGGAGACAATCGACCTTTCAGCAGGGATTCCCGGTACTATGGCCCGTTCAAAAGCAGCAGCATCATTTCAAAAGGTGCTTTGATTCTTTTGCCATTCAGTGATTTTGGTTTGAAGTCATGGTAGATGTTCAGTGGTATCCGGGTCACATGGATAAAGCCCGGAGAGATATGCAGGAACATCTCAAGGCGGTTGATCTTGTCATCGAAATACGCGATGCCAGAATTCCTGATGCAAGTCGGAATCCCATGCTTGACCAGATGATTCAGTCTAAATCCAGATTGATCGTTTTATCTAAAAAAGATCTTGCTGATCCGGAAGCGACCGCTCTCTGGCTTCAGCATTTTGACCATGACAGTCAAAAGGCAATTGCTCTGGATCTGGCGGATGATCCCAATGCGCGAA
>SABF01000356.1 GCA_009929095.1 Erysipelotrichia bacterium | reverse complement strand
CGATGGCCCTGTAGTAGTGCATGTAATGACTCAGAAAGGCCGCGGCTATGCACCTTGCGAAAAGGATACTTCTGGCAGATGGCATGGTGTTGGGCCATTTGATGTGACAACTGGAGAATCAATTCATGAAATTCCGCAGGGATATAAATCATGGTCGCAGACCATCGCAGACAGTGTAGAACTTGAAGCTGACAGCAATCCGGATATCGTTGCAATTACACCGGCAATGATCAACGGAAGTGCACTTGGCAAGTTCTTTGCCAAGTATCCGGAAAGAAGCTTTGACTGCGGTATTGCCGAAGAACATGCGGCCGGATTCGCAGCTGGACTCGCTGTAAGTGGAAAACACCCATTTCTCTGTATTTACAGTTCATTCCTGCAGAGGGCTTATGATCAGGTAAATCATGATATATGTCGGATGAATCTGCCGGTAGTGATTGGCATCGACAGAGCGGGTCTTGTAGGCGGTGATGGTGAAACGCATCATGGCGTATTTGATATTGGATTTCTTAAACCGATTCCCAATCTTATCATTGCTCAGCCTAAAGATTTCCATGAATCAGAAAACCTGATACATACTGCATTTCAGCAGAAATCACCATTTGCCATTCGCTATCCTAAAGGAGAAATCCCATGCGGAGAAAAGAAAGAGCCTGAGACTGTAACAATCGGATCCTGGCCGATTTATCATGATGATGAGGCTAATAAAGTGATTGTCATGTCCTATGGACCTGATGTAGATCGAATTCTAGATAAAGTAATGATCAATAAAATGCCAGTAACTGTGGTTAACTGCCGCTTCTTTAAACCTATTGACACCGAATTGATCTGCAGTCTTGCCAAGAGAAAGCTTCCAGTGATTGTTTATGAAACGGATATGAAGGAAGGCGGTCTTGCTGCAAGCATTCTTGAGTATCTCTGTGATCAGCATCTCGAAATGAATCTGACAAGATTTGGCATTGGCGATGAATATATCTCGCAGGGATCCAATGCACAGCTTAAAAAGTCCATTGGAGATGACTTGAATTCTTTATTTGAAGTGATTAATAATAATTTGATTTAATTATAAAGAAGAGAGAGGAATATCTGCGATGCTTCAGCACCTGTATATCAAGGACTTTGTACTGATCAGCGAACTGAATCTTGATTTCGATCATGGTTTTAGTGCGTTTATCGGTGAAACAGGCGCTGGAAAATCAATACTGATTGATGCGATTTCATTACTTGGAAGTGATAGAGCAAGTTCATCAATGGTAGCCAAGGACAAAAGCTTAGCAATTGTTGAAGGAACATTTGATCTTTCCGAAGATTCACATGCAAAGGCTGTACTTGGCGAAGCGGGATTTTCTGTCTCAGAAGAGGGGACTACATTTACAAGAGAAATTTCTTCCAGCGGGAAGAGTACTGCGCGAATTGATCATCGTATTGTTACGTTTTCACTGATGAAAGACTGTCTTCTTCATGAAATCGACATTCATGGTCAAAGAGACAGCCAGTATCTTTTGAACAGCAGTGAACATATTTATCTTTTAGATGAATTTCTTCAGGATGGCATCGAAATCGAGGCAACCAGGACTGCGTATGAGAAGTGGCATAAACTGAATGAAGAAAAGAATCGAGCATTGAAAGAAACATACAACGAAAACGATCTTGAATATTTTCAATATCAGATCAAGGAAATAGAAGATGCAGATCTGCATCCAGACGAAGATGAAGAA
>SABF01000355.1 GCA_009929095.1 Erysipelotrichia bacterium | reverse complement strand
GTCTGACTGCATCCGGGTCAACAGTTTCCATCACCAGGCAATTCTAAAGCCTGGAGCTGGATTCAAAGTTGCAGCCGTCAGTGAAGACGGCTTCATAGAAGCAGTCGAAAAAGACAATGTAACAGCTGTTCAATGGCATCCTGAACGTATGATCAATGATCCGAAACAGCAGAATCTGATGAAACGATTTCTTCAGGAATGCAGTCTCAGCGCAGCAGGCCTTCCAGAGTGTCAATCATATAATCAGGTCTGATTTCCTTCAGCAGTTCCTCTTCCGTATCCTCAAGCGAGGATGCGGTGAGGACTGTTTTCAATCCGGCACTGATCCCGCACTGAATCTCGGATTTCAGATGTGCACCGACAAAAATTGTGTCATTGGGATCTGCTTTCAGATAGTGCATTGCCTGTGTTGCAATCAGCGGTGAAGGCATGCCGCATTCCAAAGCCTCCTGCGATCCGGCATACTCAAGCATCTTCACAATGGAACCGCTTCCTGGAACCGGTCCGTTTTTTAAAATTTCAAGTTTCCTTGGATCTGTCGATACCAGCTGTGCACCACTCTTCATCAGCCGCAGTCCATAACTGTAATCGTCGTAGGATGCGTGTCGATCAGTACCTATAAACAGCCAGTCTGCCCGATCCAGATTGACCGCAAACCCTCCTTCCTGCAGTGTTTCCTGCAGTCCACGGCCGCCAATATATCCGGCAATCCTCTTTTTCGGATAGGCTTTCAGAATTGCATCAGTTCCTGCCATTGCAGATGTATAGAACATTGATGACCGAATGCCATGCAGTCCGGCTTTGTCATATGCCGCAGCCATCTCTGTTCTCAGGTGACTGGAATGATTGGTCAGAATAGCAAAAGGAAGTTTGCGGTACTGCAGAGCCTGAATAAGCTCTCGCGAGCCATAAGTTATCCCCTTCTTGCTGAACAGGCAGCTTTCAGAAATCAGCCAGTATGTTCCAAGCATTCAATGCACCCTCCATTTACAGGTTCAGTATACAGCATGAGACTTTGATCATTGTGATATTATTTACAGCGAAAGGAAGCAGCGTGAGATGAAACTTGTACAAAAACTGATTCTTGTTATGGCACTGCTTCTGTCTGTCAGCGGTGCATTGATCTATGATGCACTGTATGCAGCTCCATCACGCTTTTCTGTCCGTCATGAAATACTTTCATCTATTTATATTCCTGATCAGCTGAATGATGTTAATATTCTTTATTTTTCTGATCTTGATTATGGTACATTCATGGACAAAGCACGGTTGAATAAATTAATCACTTTCATCAATGAACTTAGCCCTGATGCTGTCATCTTCGGCGGCGATCTATTTGATCAGGGTGTTTCGATCACTGATGATATGGTTCATATTGTATCAGAAGCCTTTCATTCTATTCAGGCGCCTCTTGGCAAATTTTCAGTATTCGGAGACTTTGACTGTCTCAGTGATTCTGTTAATACAAGAGTTCAGGAAGTGATGTGGAATGGTGATTTTGAAATTCTGGAGAATAAATCAGTACTGCTCCGCAATACCGGCTCACAGTCTATTACGCTGGTCGGAATTGATAATGCCGTCAATGGCAGACAGGACATTAATGCCGCTTATGCCAGTGTCTCGAGAACTTCCTATTCAATAGCAGTCTGCCACACCCCAGACAGCGCTGACGATGTTCCAGCTGACATCACCAACTATTTCCTAGCCGGACACAGTCTTGGCG
>SABF01000354.1 GCA_009929095.1 Erysipelotrichia bacterium | reverse complement strand
GCATTGGCCGTTATCGCAATAATCGGAATAGTCTTCGACTGAGGATGACTGCTCTCTCTGATTGCTTTCGCTGCTTCATAGCCATTCATAACCGGCATCTGAATATCCATAAAAATGATGTCGTAGGTTCCCGCCGGACTCTGTAGCAGTTTGTCATAACCGATCGCTCCATTTTCAGCAGTATCCACATGAGCACCGTGTTTTTCCAGCATTCTCTTTGCGACCGCGGTATTGATCGGATGGTCTTCTACTAACAGAACATGCAGACCCGAGAAAACTGTTTGATCAGCAGATCTGTCCGTATCTATAATCGGAGTCAGATTATCCATGGCATTGGCAATTCGCAGGGGAATCTTTGCTGTAAAGACAGATCCTTTGCCAACTTCACTCTCTACGCTGATTACTCCACCCTGACTTTCCACAATACTTTTGACAATTGGCAGTCCGAGACCTGTCCCTTCATTTTTAGCATCAGTTTCAAGCTGTTCAAAGGGTATAAATATTGTGCTGATCTTTTCCTTTGGAATTCCTATCCCGCTGTCCTTCACTGAGAATACTATTGTTGCAAACTGCGGATTGGAATGAGGTTCTTCGCTGATTGTCAGTGCAACAGTACCTTTGTCAGGCGTAAACTTTGATGCATTATTCAGAAGATTCATTATTACCCGCTTAATTCTGACCGCATCACCAATGAAGTATCTGGTGTTGAGGCTTTTCTGAACTGTAAACTTCTGATGTTTTATTTCAAACATCACATTAGCCATTTCAACTATTTTATTGGCTTCTGCAATACTGTCAAATGGTTCCTGAACCAGCACCATGCGTCCGCTTTCAATCTGTGACATATCGAGTACATCATTGATGATTGACAGAAGAAGCCGGGAAGAAATATCTATTACATCCAGATTCTTCTTGATTCTTTCCTTGTCATCGATTTCCTCTTTTGACAGCTCTGTCATCCCGATAATTGCATTCATCGGTGTGCGAATGTCGTGACTCATACGGGACAGGAATTCTGATTTTGCCTTATTGGCATGTTCAGATGATATCAGTGCCAATGACAGCACCTCGTTTTTCCTCTGTTCTTCAGCCAGAGTTGCTGTGATATCGATCCCAATGATACCGACATGTTCAAGTTCCTTGTCAATATAGAATATCTGCAGTTTTTTTGAACGCAGAATATTCTCTATACACATTCTGAAGTAGAACAAATAGCTCTCCTCATATTCCAGATGATCCTTCATATAGGAAACTGAAGTTTTTTTCAGGAATTCCTTCCGGGAGTCTTCATCTGCCAGTTTGTCTGCAATTCTCTGACTCATTTCTGTAAAGTTTCCCTGTTCCGGGATGACTGTTTTCAATCTTTCTGAATTTGACAGAACACGATAATGATCTGTACTGATATTTACGTCTATGATCAGATCGCAGTACTTTTCAAAAGAAGTACGCACTGCTTTCTGGCGAACCATTTCTTCAGTGACATCTGTTATTGTAAAGAAACCGGCAAGTTCATCCGAGGTTGGATTCTTCAATACCTTGATTGTCATATCCGCATATCGGACAGAGCCGCCTTCAACGAATACCTTGCAGCAAATGCTGTGTTCTGTAATCCCCTTGGCATATGCCTTAGCCAGCGGAGCAGATAAAAACGTCTCAATAATTTCCTGCTCATTCTTCTCACTGACCATCTTAGAAAGACCGATAAAGAATGCATCTGCGTCATCAC
>SABF01000048.1 GCA_009929095.1 Erysipelotrichia bacterium | reverse complement strand
GTATTACTTTCTGGGCAGTCGGTACTGAAAGATACACTTTGTCTGCAATCTCCTGAGTTGTAATGCCATTCGATTCACGGCAGGAACGCAGCAGCAGCTTCAATGCCTTATTCATCCGATTGGAGTCACTCAGCACTTCCTCCGGCAGATGACTTCTCAGATATGCAGAAAGAATTCTCCGTTCTTTAGCATCCTGTATCAGCACGATGCCTACATGCGGGCGCAGTTCAATACTGCCCATGTCGTGTTCCTGCAAAAATCGACTTATCCCATGCACACGGATACGAATCGTCTTGTCCGACAGCCCTATTTTCTCAGCGACATCCTGTGTTCTGGCAGTGCCTCGGTCATAGAGAAGTTTCAGTATTGCCAGAGAATATCCAGCATCCTTCTTTCTGTTCATTTGTATTCTCAGTCTTTCTGATCCATCAGTTTATGATAAATATCCAAAATAGTCTGATCCTCAATAACTTCAGCCTGCACCAATACCAACTCATTTACAATATCTTGATAGTGGATTGGCTTAATATCCGATTTCAAATTGTCAAAGCTTGAATCGTTGTCTACTGCCATGCGTGCTTCAAGATGCACATCTTTGCATGCCAGTGCTATTCTTCTGAGATATGCTTCCAAGAATTTCGTTGGATTAGGATATCTATAAGAATGCATGGTCTGTTTCTCATCAGTTCTTCTGATAACCCATTCTTTGTCATGCGCCTTACCAATCAGTTCGCCGCCGATCTGGTTGTAACTGCATACCATAATGCCGCGATTGTAGATAATCGTGCAGAATCTCTCTGCTGTTTTTCCATCTTCCTTGATTGCCGAAAAGATCAGACGATGCATGCCGATTTTTTGTTTCAGGGAGCCGCTGACTGAATAGTCTTTTCGTACTGCATAGTGAAAAAAGTATGGGATGAATCCTCCGAATAATTCTTTATAGATATCCCCTTTATAAGATTTGTATAATCGAGCCCCCTCGATGCTCCATACGGTCAAAAGAGCTATAACGATTGCAAATATCAGCATTGAAATATTATCCATAATATAATTCTCCTGTTCCCTACGCAAGATAGCATATCCTGATAGATACTCTCAATAGAAATTGTTATCTATATGCATTTCGATAAAGAGTATCAATATCATTCGCACTCACAGGTCTGATTGTGTTAGCTGGTGATCCGGATGCCAGAGCATCTTGTGTCATTCTTGCAATCAAGGATTCATATATTTCCTGCTTGATTCCCAGAGCAGACATCGTCGGTATTTCAAGATCCTTCAGCAGCTTTGCTTCTTTTTCAATAAATGCATTTGCTGCTTCATCATCACTATCGGACGAACTGAACCCAAGGCATCTCGACATGTCCGCAAAACGCTCGACTGCTCCTTCTGCCGCAAATCGCATACATCCTTCCAGAAGAATTGCATTGCTTAAACCGTGAGCAACATGGAAGAATGCACCGATCGGCCGCGACATACCATGAACAATCGTTACAGAACTGTTATTGAAGGCAATCCCAGCTTCTGCAGCCGCAAGACTCATTTGAATTCTCGCTTGTTCATTGTTTGGCTCACGATAGCATAGCAGCAGATTATCAAAGATGCGTCTGGCTGCAGACAATGCAAATGTATCGCTGAGAGGCTGTGCCTTTCTTGAAGTATATGCTTCGGTGCAATGACACAGCGCATCAATTCCGGTAGCAGCAGTTACGCTATTTGGAGCCGTCATAGTGAATTTTGGGTCAATGACCGCAAGATCCGGCATCAGACATTCCCCCGACAGCAGCATCTTCACTTTTGTCTTTGTGTCGTTGATAATTGTAAATTTTGTCACTTCTGATCCGGTGCCAGCGGTCGTTGGAATTGCTGTCATATGGGGCATGACACATTCAATCTGTTTGCCCACGAAGTAAGAAATTGGCTTAGTTTCATTGATCATCATGCCAATGGCCTTCATGGAATCGATCGTTGAACCTCCACCCAGTGCGATCAGACAGTCACAGCCATGCGCTATATACTCATCTATTCCAGTACAGATCATCTGATCATCCGGCTCTTTATCAATTCCAGAGTACACTGTGTATGAAATCTTCTTCTCTGTCAGAACACGAGTGAGATTATTTAAGTTTCCAAGTTTTACCATGGTCGGATCAGTAATAATTAATGGTTTTCTTCCGTCTCCGCAGAGAGAATCAGACGCTGTATTCAATGCATCAGTTCCGCTTATGATTTTATTCGGCACAAGAAATATATAAGCCATATCAGACCACCATGTATCCACGGATCAATGTAATCAGTTCATCGTATCCATCGAGAAACTGATTCATTGTTCTAAGAAAAGCTCCATAATGCTCAAACTCCTCCGGTTTCAAACCGTCGGGTTCATAAGCCTTTCGGAATTCTTTGAGTTTCATCAATTCTTTTAACTGTTCCTCATTCACAGATTCATCAATGTGTGCAGTAACTGCAATGTCTGTGCCATTGTACTTTCTTTGCCATGCATAAGGAATGGTCAGAATCAGATTTCCGCCGATGAAATCCCGCCATTGGGCAAGATTTCTGAATGCGGCAACGAGCAGCTTTGTACGATACTTTTTATCCTGGTAAATTCTGTAAGCTCGCTTGACAACAGCAATGCCTGCATGCTCAATCGCATCAGCATCAGCCAGAGTGTCTTCTGACTTAAGCCATGCCTTCAGATAGTCATCAACTCTTCCAGCCATGATCGTACATACTGGATGCATCTCACTGGTATCAAGTCCTTCTGCCTCTCTGCGTCTCAGTCCCCGTTCCACGGCTTCAGCAACTGCCACTGCCTGCGCTACAGTAAAGGACACTGTCGCATTGATCGAAACACCTCTGTAAGTCAGTTCTTCATATGCCTCGATGCCTGCTCTGCTGGCAGGAAGTTTTACCTGTGCATTGGGGCATACCAAGGAGAGGTCAAGTCCCTGTTCTACCATTTTCTCAGCACAGCGATAGAATTTGGCATTCGTCTGAAAGGAAATACGTCCCTTCTGTCCCTTAGATGCTTCAAACTGAGGCATCAGAAGTTTACTGGCCTTGAGGCCCATAGCTTTGATCACCCTCCATGCCGCTTCATCTTCAGTGCATTCCGGATTGTCACGGATGATCTGTTTAATCGTGTCTTCCCACTGTTTCAGTTCCTTCTTGAGTACACTGCCGACGATAACCGGATTAGTTGTGGCCCCAGTTGCGCCATTTTCCTCTATAGAATATGAAAGTTCACTGCAGCTGCATGAATCATTCCATATTTCCGTATCAGGATATTTGGTGACTGTTTCTAATAAATTACTCACTCTTATAATCCTCCTTTCTGACATCATCATAGAAGAGGGGATAACCTTCAGACCATCATTGCAGAACGGACATTAACGGTAATTATTATGTTATTGGCACACCTATTGTTAACCTTTTGCTTACTAAAAAACAGTATGTTTCATCAATATCACATCAGCAATTCACCGTTCTGATATGACAATAATAAAAAAAGAAGCCGAAGCTCCCGATATAACCTTCCTATTTACTCTGAAAGCAGGCTGCCTTCCAGCACACCGGCATATTGTACTAATGATTCACCTCTGACAATTGTTGAGGAGTACAGATGATCTCCTTCTAAAGTAGCCCATGTCCTTGTTTCCATACTCGAATCTTCAATTCTGATTCTCACCTTGAATCGTTCATCTCTGTCAGTCTCTGTGTAGATCAGACATCTGGAGTTGCCAAATACAGCTGGTACTTCTTTGCCCAGTTCAAAGGGAACTATTCTGGTTGAATAGCGGAATTGCAGCGACGCTTCCCCACAGCCTGAATTTTTCATGCTTACCACTGCAGACTCTAAACCCAATGAGTTTTTCTGAAAGTTGATTTTCCAGTTGCCCGATTTCTCAAGATTCTGTGCAGTCATCTGTTTTCTCCATTCCTTTGTGAAATAGGTAACGATACATATATCTATTATAATCATCTCTTGAGCACAGAGAAGATCAATAACCGGGACTGACATTGAAATTGCCGGAAATGACTTGCATTTTCTGTCAGCGCTTACAAGAAGATATCTTTAGTATAAATGAGTCAACCAGAGTATTTACAAAGACTCAGAATTCAGTATTTTTATCGGCATAATCATTTTCTAAAATACGGGCTGCATTATCAGCAAATATCCATCAGCTGAGCTGATGGATATTATTTTGTATAACCATTATCTATTAATGAACTTGTTACTTTGTGCAAGACAGCGCAAACTGTAACACGGACTAGTGTCGTTTCTATAAAGTACACAATTATCGGCAGAATACTATCACTCAATTTCACTTGAATATTTTTAAAATTATTAGCTGATAATTACATCACAATTACTAATACCAGCAAATACACTGGCACCTCATTTCAATCACAACTGACAATATTATGACTTGACTGTCTTATATAGTTCAATGAATTCTTCTGCTAAAACCCCAAAGGTTTCAGCACTCATCATTTGATCTTCAGCATGCATTAGTAGCAGCGAAAACTCTGGCATTTCTCCGTTGGCTTCCATTTGTATAAGCTTTGCATGTGTATGATGTCCTTCTGTAAAAACAGATCTTCCTTCTTCCAACAGTTCATTTGCGCGAATGAAATCACCTCTTCTAGAAGCTTGGATTGCTTCTATATAGCAAGATCTTGCTGTACCAACAGCTGAAATTATCTGAAAGCTAATCAATTCAACACCTTCCATTTTAGTCTCCCAACAGTTCTTTTGCGCGATTGATTACTTTCATGCCATTCATTGTTCCATACGCCTGCATGTCAATCGAATCCACAATACATTGTGGACAAAGTTCCTTTATTTTTGTGACCTGAAACCTAACCTGCGGTCCAAGTAAAATGATATCAGTACCTTCGCTCCTCATTTTTGCTTCTGATACTGGATATGCATTAATTTCAACTTCATAGCCAATGCTGTTAGCTGCTTCTTTCATCTTGGTAACTAACATGCTTGTGCTCATTCCCATCGCACACAGCAATACTATTTTTCTCATTTTTTTCTCCTTTTATAATAATATTTCTGAAATATACGCAATTAAAACCAGTGATAGTGTAGATGAAATTGTTGAAACCATAACGGATTTTGAAGCAAACTCAACTTCACTTTGATACTTACTCGCAAAGATTGCACAGGTAGAACCTATTGGCATGCCTATTAGCAGTATCGCGGTCAGCATAATTGAATAATCCATTGGAAATATTTTAAATAATCCAATCATTCCAACAGGAAGAACAATTTGCCTGGCAATGCATAATACGATGATTTTGGAAAATTCTGAAATATCAAATCGGAATTTTTCAACAAGTAAACTACCAACTAGAATTAAGGACATGGGGGACATGCATCTGGCGATATTCTGCAATGCATTGACAGCAAATGTTGGAATTGGGATTGACAATAAGGCAATTGCAATGCCACAAACCATCGACATAATTACCTTATTTCTAATGATCCCTCTGAGTACTGCCGTCAGGTTTTCCTTCTTTTGAGGATTAAATAAATTCTCACCTGATGTATACGCCATAATTCTTGTTGGTATCAGAAATATATTTGCATACAGAACTCCTACAGCGCCAAACAAACCCTCAATAATTGGTGTCCCTATTAATCCGCCATTACTAACCAATAATCCATATTGAACCACTTTCATTTCGGACTCTGAATAGAGTTTATTTTTAATTTTAGTGATCATGAAAATGGACACTTCAACAAATACTGCCATAAGCAGAATTGCCAGACAAAACACAAATTTTTCTGCTGTGAAACTTGATATGCATGAATAGAATATATTAGTTGGCAAAATAAAATCCAGTATTAAATTGGATAGGAATATGGTATCCTGAGGCTTGATTAGGTGACATTTTTTTAGAAGAACACCCAGTAATAAATAGATTAATACTGTCCCCTGCAATCCCATCAATATAGTTGTCATGATGTTTTCTTCTTGCAACTATAGCAATGATAGAATCCACTTCAGCTGCTCGTAGGCTATAAACAGTGCAAACATAATCCAAACCGTCTTTGCGGGTGTGCTAATCGAGTTTTTCTTCATTAAAATCCGATATATGCCAAGTGGCGGGAAAAACAATACCGCCACATAGCAAAGGATATTTTCTTTAGCAAAGGCAGTCATCAGGCTTTGTTCATCCCGATAGCTGTTTATTTCTTTTACTAATTCCTTGTTTTTTTCTTTTAGTGTTCTACTCATTTACGATTTGTCCGGCTTTTTGCTTATTGGAAATTAAGACAAACGGTGTATAAATCAGGAAGGACAAGACCAGACACAGAACCTGCGTAACTGCAGCTCCTACGTTACCTCCACCTGCCAGGAAACCCGCTATTCCCATTGGCGTAGTCCATGGAACATTGACAACCAGTCTGCCGCAGAATCCAATAGTTGTTAGGAAATATGCCAAGCACGTAGAAGCAATTGGCGTAATCAGGAACGGAATAGCAAGAATAGGATTCAATACAATTGGTAAACCGAAGATTACAGGTTCATTAATATTGAAGGCTGCTAAAGGAAGTGCCAATTTGGCAACTGCTTTATAATCATCACGTTTGCTGAATAAGAGAATTGCAATAATCAATCCTCCCGTAATACCTGCTCCAGTCATAGTTCCAAACAAGCTTAGAAATGGACGGACAATAATTTCTGGAATTTCTGTACCAGCAGCATATGCAGCCTCATTCATTGCAAAGGTTGCAAGAAGGATTGGTTCTGTGATGGGTTTCATTACTTGTGTACCGTGAATTCCAAAGAACCACAGCAACAAGGTAACAAATAGAATCAGGCAATAACCTGGAAGTCCTGTGAGAACAGAAGCGAGCGGTGCCTGAATGAAGTTTGTGATTGCATTGAATACTGTCATTCCTGTAACTGACTTAAATGCCAGACCAAATGCTGACACGGCCAAGATTGTTACTGTGCAAGGAAACAACACAGCGAATGATTTGGAAACATTTGAGGGAACAGAATCCGGCATTTTGATTTCTAATTTTCCAGATCTAACCAGCAGGCAATAGATTTCTGCAGAAACAATCGCCACAAACATTCCAACAAACAGTCCTTGTGCACTAGTAAATGTGTTTGATAACGCATTTGCAATGCTTACAGTTTCTTCACCGACTTTTGTTGATACACTTGTTGTGCACAGAGAAATAAATGCACCTATAGCAGTCAGCGGCAGCACTTTATCCTTAATATTATAGTGTTCCCCTAAATGCATAGAAATCAGAATTACCGCTCCAATTGTCAAGAAATTCATTGTGCCATAGTTAGCTGCTGAAAAGATTGGAGACAGTGCATTCAGCCAGCTCATTCCTGGAATATTAGCTACACTGACAAATCCTTTACTTACAGAACACACAGCGTTCTGAAACAGAGTGCAGAATGATCCTGCAATGATAATCGGCATTAAATCTGAAAATGCATTTTTAATTGCTGCAAAGTATCTTTGCGATTGCATTTTTGTGGCTAGTGTCAATAAAATATTTATGATTTTGTCTTTCATGCTTTCTCCTAAATGTCTCTCCCGTTTGTTTTGATTACATTTTTATACCATTCAAAGGAATTCTTCTTGATTCTCTTCAATGTTCCTTTTCCGGAATTATCTTTATCTACATAGATAAATCCGTAGCGTTTTTTCATCTCTCCAGTCCCAGCAGAGACGATGTCGATGGGTCCCCAGTAAGCGTAGCCCCAGATTTCTACGCCATCCTTGATCGCTTCCTTTAGAGATTTCAAATGACTCTTTAGATAATCAATGCGATAGAAGTCGTCTATTTTTCCGTTTACAACCTCATCATTTGCTCCCAACCCGTTTTCCACTGGAAATAGCGGAATTTGATAACGATCATACAGTTCATTTAGAGTATATCGAAATCCCAGTGGATCAATTTGCCAGCCCCAATCACTCGATTCCAGGAACGGATTTGGTGTACTGAACTCTCCTCCTGTATCATAGTAGGAAGGTTTTCCTGCTTCATGAGTGGACGTTTTATAGTAGCTGAATGCTAAATACTCACTTCTGTAGTTTCTAATCAATTCCAGATCTTCATCAGTCATCTCTACCTTGACGTTGTTTTCCTCCCAGAACCTCCAAATATAATTCGGATATTTGCCTCTAATCATGACATCTGAGAAAAACAGAGATTTTCTGCGGATTTCCATTGTTTCAAATACCGCATCTGGATCACAATTGTATGGATATACATTGCTCATGGACAGCATGCATCCGATATGTGCATCCGGAATGATTTCCTTGCACAATTTATTTGCTTTGCTGCTGGCAACAAACATATGATGCGCTGCCTGGTAAATCACTTGTTTATGATTGGTTTCTGCATCTGTGAAGACAATTCCTGCGACATAATCGGCATTCCGGCGCATATTATTGATTTCATTGAATGTGAGCCAATATTTAACTTTCTTTTTGTAGCGCTTGAATATTACTTCACAGTATCTTTCAAAGAAATCAATCAGTTTTCGATTTCTCCAGCTGCCGTACTCTTCTACAAGATGTAACGGCATTTCATAATGCGAGATAGTAATGAGTGGTTCGATTCCATATTTTGCTAATTCATCGAATAAGTTATCGTAGAACTGCAATCCTTTCTCATTGGGTTCAAGTTCATCACCCTTAGGAAAAATCCTGGACCAGTGAATTGATGTTCTGAATACTTTGAATCCCATCTCGGCAAACAATGCAATATCTTCTTTGTAACGATGGTAAAAATCTATTGCGTCTTTCTGTGGATAATAATCTGTCTCGTTAGGTCTTCCTCTAAATTTATTATGAAGACCGCAAGGGAAACACGATGCCATATCTATGCCCTTGCCATCTTCCAGCCATGCTCCTTCCGCTTGGTTTGCAGCAATTGCACCTCCCCACAAGAACCCTTCTGGAAACTCTGTTCTATATTTCATTTCTCACACCCCTTATGGCTGCATTGTAATCCCTTTCATATTATTTAAATATATTATATATTTAATATATAATATAAGAATATATGATATTCATGGGGGCGTTATGGATCTATATG
>SABF01000353.1 GCA_009929095.1 Erysipelotrichia bacterium | reverse complement strand
GTGAAGCGGTTAACACACTGGATTGTGGCTCCAGCATTCAAGGGTTCGATCCCCTTTAGCCGCCCCATTTGTTAAAATAAGTCCGTGTTATGCGGGCTTTTATTTTACCTGTCCCATTTATAATAAATAAGGCTGTCAGGACCTAAAAGATTCCCATACGCAGTCATTCAGAACTGCCTGATGCTGCGAAGAGCCTGCATGCTCTGCATCATTGCTCACTCAGGGCTGATTATAACTGCACATTCAATCCTTACACTGAAAATAATATGGCTGCATACAGCTATGTTCAATCAGCGGAGGTCAGATGACTGGCAATCACATGATACAGGATCAGCGGTTCTATCGGCTTAGACACATGGGCATTCATTCCGGCATCTATGCAAGCCGCGATATCTTCATCGAATGAATTTGCACTCATTGCAATGATCGGTATGGATGCAGCATCCCTGCGATCAAGAGCACGAATTGCCCTGGAAGCTGTAAGGCCATCCATGACCGGCATCCGAATATCCATCAGAATTACATCATAGTATTTCTCAGAAGACTCCCGAAACTTCTGCAGACCGTCTTTTCCATTTTCAGTGCAGTCAACAGCGCAGCCTTTTTTCTCCAGCAGACGCTGTGCAATTTCGCCATTTATCTGATTATCCTCACACATAAGAATGTGCAGTCCTTCCAGCATGTGGTTGATATCAACATCTTCTGATTCTTTATTTTCACTGCCCTGCACCAGATCAAGTTCAACCGTAAAGATGCTGCCCTCGCCAGCCGTGCTTTCTACACGTATTGTTCCGCCCATCATGTTTACCAGACTTTTGACAATAGAAAGACCAAGACCTGTACCATTCGATGCTGCTTGATTGCTCTGCTCAAAAGGTATAAATATCCTGTTTATGAAATCTTCACTCATACCGCAGCCCTGATCTCTGATCACGGACGTTGAATGAATTTTTCCGTTTTCTCTCAGTTCTTCTTTCACCGTCCAGCGGATTTCTGTGCCGGGCTCTGAAAACTTAATCGCATTGGACAGCAGATTGGAATAAATCTGATCTACTCTGATTGGATCCTCAATCACCCATGGATTCCCAGTCAGTTTAAAATCAGTGACTAAACGGATCCCCTTTGCATCTGCCTGAGCTTTAAATATATCTGATGTCAGCTGCAGAGAAATGCGCTCATCCACACTGGATTCACAGAGTTCCATATGTCCGCTTTCAATCTTGGACATATCAAGTACATCATTAATCAGTTCCAGCAGATATCTGCCAGATGCATCAATCTTGCCAAGATACTCAGCGGTTCCTGCCGGATTATTCTTTTCATCGCGAGCCAGAGCTGTAAAGCCAAGTACAGCATTCAGCGGTGTGCGAATATCATGACTCATGCGAGACAGAAACTGACTCTTGGCGTTGTTGGATGCTTTCGCCTCCATTGCTTCCCGTTCAGCCTGCTGTACTCGCTCCTGTTCAGAGTTATCCATATAGATTCCATAGTAAATACTGCTTCCGTCTTTCTCGTCTTTTCCGCAGACTGCAGACATGGTAATAAACCTTTTGGAACCATCTTTGCATTTCAAATGAAACACTGTGCTGAATGGCTTTTTCTGCGGAACATACTCTGAAAGTATCTGATACAGTCCCGGAAGATCTTCTTCACTTACTGTCAGTTCAAAACTGCGTTTGCTGAGCAGCTGCTTATACTCTTCCACGCTGTATCCTGACAGCTTTGATAC
>SABF01000352.1 GCA_009929095.1 Erysipelotrichia bacterium | reverse complement strand
GGATAGAACTGCTGGTGCATATCGGTATCAATACGGTGGAGACAAAGGGAGACGGTTTCAAAATCTTCAGCAGAAAACAGGGAGATACAGTGAAGGCTGGAGATCCTATTGTGGAAGTAGATATGAAGAAACTTAAAGCTGTCTATGATATGTCAGTGATATTGATTGTCACCAATGCCAATGGACATCAGGTGAAGTTCATCAGCCCCGGAAGAGTTGCAAGAGGACAGAAAGTCATTCAGTAATGCGGGCATCCCGTCAGATCAGCTGGCGGGATTTTTTTTGTCTTTTGAAACAGCGGATCATTCATATCGGGATAGCTTAAATCAAAGTCTTCTGGATAAAGATCAGCAGAATTTTATTGTCTTGCTGAAGCAATCACTTTATCCTTGCAGGGAAAATCTTTATTGTCCGGTGATCAATGAAGAAAAAGTGCGGGAATATATCTGTCTGATGCAGTTATAACAATCTTTGTTCCGGCTGTGATTGTACTGGCTGCAATCCATCTTTATACGGCCTTAATTCATTCAAGCGAACGCTAATGCCAACTTTATGAGAGCTTTGATAGATTAATGCATGCAGTGTTAAGGAGGAAATGATATGGATATTCTGATTCTGCTGATTGGACTGACAGCATCCGCTATGCTTGTCTATTACGTTTATATTCTGATGAAAGGAGATGCACAGCAATGAAAATTATGACTGATGGTTCTGTGGCTATGATGCCAGACATACTGGGCATCTATGCATTTATAAAACCAACTCATACGCTGGAACCGGCGGGTGACAGTATCTATGGGTATGAAATAAAGGAGTGTGAGCAGTCATGACAGCAGTGATTCAGTGTGTACTCTACCTGGTGATACTTATTATACTTGCGATTCCTCTGGGCGCTTATATTGGCAAGGTTATGAACCAGGAGAAAACCTTCTTATCAAAGTTTCTTACTCCCTGTGAAGATCTTATATATAAAGTCATGAGGGTTAAGAAAGATGAGGACATGAGCTGGAAGAAGTATCTGGTTTCTGTTCTGGCATTTTCCGCAGTCGGTTTCGTGTTCCTGTTTTTGCTTCAGATGTTTCAGGGCTTTCTGCCGGGCAATCCCCAGAATCTTCCTGGAACGAGCTGGCATCTTGCATTCAATACTTCATCGAGTTTTGTGACTAACACGAACTGGCAGTCTTATTCCGGTGAGTCGACACTGAGCTATCTTACTCAGGCATTAGGACTTACAGTGCAGAACTTTGTCTCTGCAGCTTCCGGTATCGCAGTGCTGTTTGCCTTGATCCGCGGATTCACCAGAGTGAAAGAACAAGGCCTTGGCAGTTTCTGGGTAGATATGACAAGGATTGTTGTGCATATCCTGATCCCGCTGAATCTGGTCATCGCATTCCTGCTCATTGGCGGCGGTACAGTACAGAGTCTGAAGAGTGCAGATACAGTGAAGCTGATGGAACCTGCAGCAGTCGCTGCAAGCGGTGAAATCCTGAATAATGCAGTGATTGATACAGAAGCCGGTACAGTCACTGTTGATGGTGCACTCGTTCCGGATGCGGAAATTGTAACAGAGGAAATCGTACCTCTTGGTCCAGCCGCAAGTCAGATTGCCATCAAGCAGACCGGAACGAACGGCGGCGGCTTTTATGGCGTCAACTCAGCGCATCCTCTGGAAAACCCCAACGCCTTTACAAATCTGCTGGAGATGCTGTCCTTGCTTCTGATTCCGGCAGCAC
>SABF01000351.1 GCA_009929095.1 Erysipelotrichia bacterium | reverse complement strand
CATATGAAAAGCGGATATACCATGAAACAGTACCGGGACTGGTTTTGTTTTCCCGTGATTGATTACTACTATAAACTTGGCTATACGTTTGACAAAGGAGAAACCTATGATGATATTTCTGTTGAATTCAACCAGCTTTATGACAAGCGTTTCTCAGAAGTTTCACTGATGCCTGGATTCAGAGAGAAAATCAGAGAGTCGATTAAGAAGGGGTATCAGAATATCATTCTGTCTGCATCAGAACAGGATCACTTAACACGTCAGTGTCAGTATCTTAAGATTGATGATTTCTTTCAGGAGATTATTGGAACCAGCAATCTGCTGGCTGCCGGAAAAACTGATCGAGCCAGAAGATGGATGAATCAGTCAGATGTAACAGCAGAGGAATGCTTCTACATTGGTGATACAGTGCATGACAAGGAAACAGCGGATGTTCTTGGAATCAAGAATTATATACTGGTTGCCTGCGGACATCAGTCCTTGGAAGTTTTGAAGAAGGCATCGGATTCAGTGGCCGCGTCACTGTGGGAGGTTGTACTGTGAGTGTAAAGTGTGAGGCATTCGGACGCTGCGGCGGCTGTGCCTATCTGAATATGGATTATAAAGATCAGCTCAAAAGAAAGTGCCACTATGTTCAGGGACTTTTCGGCGGTATCAAAGCAGAACCGGTCATCGGCATGTCTGATCCGATGCATTATCGTCATAAGGTATATTCTTCTTTTGGCATGGATCAGAAAAAGCATCTTGTTTCCGGCTTGTATGAAGAAAGCACCCATAAACTGGTACAGGTGAAAAACTGTCTCATCCAGAATGAAACAGCTAACCGAATCATCCGTTTAGTTACTGATATAGCATCAGGCATGCATATTGAGGCATTTGATGAAAGAACAGGCAGAGGTGTTCTTCGTCATCTATATATACGGGTATCTCATTCTACTGGGAAAGTACTGCTTGTCATAATAATTAGCAGCAGAGATCTGCCGGGATCCAAGACATTCATTCACCGAATTATTGAAGAAAATCCGGAAGTGGAAAGCATTGTTCTAAACTGGAATAATTATTATACCAGCCTTGTTCTCGGCAGACGGGAAAAGGTTCTGTACGGAAATGGCTTTATCGAAGATGAACTTCTTGGTTTGAAGTTTCAGATTTCTTCTCGTTCTTTCTTTCAGGTAAACCCGGTTCAGACAGAAACGCTTTACAAAACTGCTCTGCAGCTTGCCGAAATTGACTCCAGCAAGAATGTGCTCGATGCGTGCTGCGGTATCGGTACAATCAGTCTTTCAGCCGCAGGACTGGCAAAGTCTGTTACTGGTGTTGAAATTGTTCCGGAAGCGATACAGGATGCTAAACATAATGCAGAAATAAATCACATTTCAAATATTAAATTTATCTGTGCTGATGCGGAACAATTTCTCAAAGAAAACAGTGATTACTTTCACATTGCTGTTCTTGATCCACCGCGGGCTGGCTTCAGTGAAGAATTCCTGCGTCTGCTTGCAAAGAAGAAACCAGAAAGAATTGTTTATATCTCATGTGAGCCAGCTACCCAAGCTAGAGATACAAAGCAGTTAAGGAAGAACGGATATCTAATCAGTAAAATTCAGCCAGTAGACATGTTTCCATTTACAAAGCACGTCGAGACGGTCGTATTGATGTCAAGAGTGGAAGGGAAATAAGCCCGCAAAGCCTTATTTTAAGCCATTTCCCAGATTTGACATCCAAATCGATAA
>SABF01000350.1 GCA_009929095.1 Erysipelotrichia bacterium | reverse complement strand
GTCCGCTCCATTCTGGAACTGGCTGGCGTAACTGATGTACTGTCCAAAGTTATCGGTTCCCGTACACCGGTCAACGTTGTATATGCTACGCTGGACTCACTGAAGAACATGCGTACGGTTGATGAAGTGGCTAAGATGCGTGGCATCAAAGTCACTGAAGTCCGGTAAGGAGGAATTTGAATGAAACTCAATGAAATGAAGGCAACGGAAGGTGCGCGTTTTGTATCAAAGCGCATCGGCCGCGGCCTCGGATCCGGTACAGGCAAGACTGCCGGCAAGGGTATGAAAGGCCAGAAGTCCAGAAGCGGCGGAGGCGTTGCAATTGGATTTGAAGGCGGTCAGACTCCTGCTTATAAAAGATTCCCGAAACGTGGATTCACTAACATGTCCCGCAAGGAATATGCAGTAATCAATGTTGAGGATCTCAATAAGTTTGAAGATGGTGCAACCGTAGATTTCGAGACGCTGAAGAGTGTTGGTCTCGCCAAAAAAGAATATGACGGACTGAAAGTGCTCGGTGACGGCAAGCTCGAGAAGAAACTGACTGTAAAGGCAGCAAAGTTCTCTAAGTCTGCACAGAAAGCGATCGAAGAAGCGGGCGGAACAGCCGAGGTGAAGTAATATGATGCATACGTTCGCCAGCCTGTTCAGAAATAAGGATATCCGCAAAAAGATATTCATTACTCTGGGGCTGCTGCTGATCTATCGCATCGGAGCGGCTATCCCGGTTCCGGGTGTAGACGCTGCAAAACTTTCAACAGAAATTGCGGATAACTCAATCCTGAGCATGATGAATCTTCTCGGAGGCGGAACTTTCGAGAGACTCTCCGTGTTTGCACTGGGTGTTACGCCGTATATCACCGCCAGCATTATTATCCAGCTGCTGTCCATGGATGTTATTCCGGCACTTACTGAAATGACAAAGTCCGGACAGACCGGCCGGATGCAGATGGAAAAGATCACACGTTACCTTGGTGTTGTGCTTGCATTCGTGCAGGCCTTCTCCATGGTATACGGATTCGATAAGTCCTATGCAATTCTGGAAACTTCAACGCTGTCTACATATCTGTATACAGCAACCGTCCTGACAGCAGGAACCATGTTCCTGATCTGGGTCGGTGACCGAATTTCCATGAAGGGTATCGGCAATGGTATCTCAATTATTATCTTTGCTGGAATAGTCTCCAATATTCCATCAAGCTTCGCACAGATCTATTCGGTATTGGTGGCAGGAGAAAGCTCCGGAGCTGTATTCAATGGCGTTCTGATGTTCATCCTGTACTGTCTGCTCTATCTCGTCATCATTGTAGGTGTCGTGATCATGCAGCTGGCTGTTCGAAAGATACCGATCCAGTACACATCAAGCACAACGGCAAGAGGCGCAAGCGATATTACGTATCTGCCGTTCAAGATCAACTCAGCATCTGTCATCCCTGTCATCTTCGCATCATCGATTATGACAGCACCTCAGATCATCCTGTCCTTTGTAAACTCAGATGCGTATACAAAGGTCAGCAGTGTACTGAGTCTGAGCAGCTGGTCTGGACTTCTCATCTATGCAGTCCTTACCTACCTGTTCACATTCTTCTATACTGATCTGCAGGTTGATCCGGAAAAAGTGGCTGAGAATCTCGGAAAGTCAGGCGCTTATATCCCAGGTATCCGTCCGGGCAATGAGACAAAGACTTATCTGAAAAAAGTGCTTAACCGTATTACAGTGCTC
This sequence comes from Erysipelotrichia bacterium, assembly GCA_009929095.1. Classification (GTDB taxonomy): domain Bacteria; phylum Bacillota_I; class Bacilli_A; order Erysipelotrichales; family Erysipelotrichaceae; genus Bulleidia. The sequence continues at coordinate 10 of SABF01000350.1, read as the reverse complement.
GGTGCTACTG
>SABF01000047.1 GCA_009929095.1 Erysipelotrichia bacterium | reverse complement strand
CTACTGCAATTGGCAGCAATGGGCAAAGAAGTAGCAATATGTTCTCCTGCCGAAGCGAAACAGATTTTTGATGACAATGACTTTCTTGGCGAACGAACAATGGTCGTATTTAAAGACATTAACGACGTAGTGGAAATTGTGAAACTTGGCTACCATATTGATGAACTCAGTATCGGCGGCATGTTTGATGAAGCTGGCCGTGAACGTCAGAAATACGAGGCGTGCTTATTCGTCTCTGAAAAGGATAAAGAAGCCTTTCGCTACCTGGATTCACAGGGAGTGCACATAGTACTCCAAATTGTTCCGGATTATAAGGAAAAGCTTGTCAAAGATCTTGTAAAATACTAGAAATGATCGATGCCTGCAAATCTCGTGGGCATCGATTATTCTATATGGAGGCATCATGGACAGTGCAGATAAATCACTGATACAGCAGTATATTGATCAATACGGTGTAAGACGTTCCAAAAAACAGAAGAACGAGTTTTTAAAATACTTTGTTTCAAGATTTTCTGAATTTGAGCATTATGCGTATGAACAGAAGATCGGAATCGTAAAAATCAATATCCATACATTTGGAAATCTGGAGAATGCAAAGACCATATTTCTTGCTGGCTTTGATACTGTGGAAATGAAACTTCCCGGTACTGCTCCCTATCATCCGATGAACGCAGAATTCAACCGTAAGAATGATTTCAATCATATGATTCTGAATATGGTTCTGAGTCTTCTGATTCTGGCATCTGCTTTCTTTGTGTTCAAGTTCAGCATGTCAGACAGTTTGCTCAAGTCTGTCGGATTTAAACTGATTTCTCTTGTACTGGCATTATCCAGTTTCTTTGTTGCAAGAGGATTTTCAAACAATAGCAATATTTCCAAAACAATGCCCTTATATCTGCTTGATTGTATTGCAAATCACCGAAATGATTCAGCAGTTATTATCTGCGACTATATGAGCTATTCCAAACTTGGCTTCATGGCATTGTGCAAGCAGTTTGACTTTCTGAACAGGAAAGAAATCGTATATATCGATTCTGTGTCAGTTGGAAACGATCTTCTGATTGGTTATACGGATCATATGAGCAGACAGGCTAAGAACATTGCAAGCCGCTTTGGCGGAAGCTGCGAACTGGTGAAGATTGATCCTGCAGAGGATGGACGGTTCGATCTATTTGATAAGTTCCTAATGCTTGCAACAGTGAATAAAGATAATGACGGATACTTTGTTGAACATGCCTCAAGCAAAAAGGACAGTCAGGCTGATCTTACGGTAGTAGAAGAAATCAGAGACATTCTTGTAAATCTTTAGAAAAGCATTGATTCATGGAGGTGGCACATGAAATATGATTTTGAAACAGTTTATGATCGAAGAGGAAAAGACGCACTGGCAATTGATAGCGTAGGTCTCGACAGACCGAATTATCCTCAGCAGCCAAAAGATGGATTCAGCCTGATTCCAATGTGGGTAGCTGATATGAATTTTGCGACATCCCCAAGTGTCATAAAAGCAGTGAGTGAGAGGATGGAGCATCCGCTATTTGGCTATTTTGACTTAAGTCACGACTATTATGATTCGATTATCAAATGGCAGCAGGAACGAAACAATGTGCTGAATCTGACAGAAAACGATATTGGATACGAGAATGGTGTGGTAGGCGGTATGATTACAGCACTAGATGCTTTATGCTCACCGGGTGAATCCGTTCTGGTGCATTCTCCGACTTACATTGGCTTTATTCATAGCATCTCAACAAGCGGATATAATCTGGTATACAGTCCACTGGTTCGAGATATCAATGGAATCTGGAGAATGGATTATGAAGATATGGATCGGAAGATCAAACGGAATAATATCCATGCAGCTGTATTCTGCTCCCCTCACAATCCCTGCGGAAGAGTGTGGGAACGCTGGGAGATTGAGAAGGCAATGGATATATACCGCAGAAACGATGTCATCGTAATCTCGGATGAAATCTGGTCAGATATCGTATTCGAGAATCACAGGCATATTCCGACGCAGTCAGTTTCAGAAGATGCGAGATATCGAACAATTGCACTCTATGCACCGAGCAAGACTTTCAATCTGGCAGGCCTGATTGGTTCGTATCATATTATCTATAACCCGTATTTGAAATACAGAAAGCGAAAAGAGAGTTCTTTGACGCATTATAACCATTGCAATGTGCTGTCAATGCATGCGCTGATCGGAGCATACAGTAAGGACGGGGCAGAATGGGTGAATGAATTGAATCAGGTTCTAAACAAAAACAGTGAGGACACATGCCGCTTTTTCAAAGAGCACATCCCGGGTGTTCATATCTCAAAGCCAGAGGGAACATACATGCTTTATCTTGACTGCAGTGAATGGTGCAAAGAACATGATATCAGCATAGATGAACTTATGAAGAGAGGATATGATGTTGGAGTTGCATGGCAGAACGGTGATCAGTTCCTGCTGAAGGACTCTATCAGAATGAATGATGCTTTGCCGCACAGTCTTCTTGCAGAGGCACTGGAAAGATTAGATAAGTATGTCTTTATATAAGCTTCCCATAACACACTTTGTAAGCGATATGGACGGGACGCTTCTGAATAGCATTAAGAAGATAGATTCGCGAGACGCTGATGCAATTTTGGTATGGCAGAAACTGGGACATACATTTCTGCTGGCAAGCGGCAGAGATAAAAGCGTACTTCAGAAGATAAGGGAAGAATACTGCATCGATATCAAGGAAATGATATGCCATAATGGTGCATCTCTTGTCTCAGATGGAAAGGTACTGTATTCTAAACAGATAGATCATGCGGCTGTAATAAAGTTGATTGAAGCTGTAAAGCCACTTAACAGCAGAATTGACTATGTAATTCCAACTCAGGATGGCAGAAAGTATATTCTGCATCACACCGGAATATTTCATGAACGAGTTGTAGTAAAAGAAAATGTGGTGTTTCAAGAAAGCCCGCTTCCAGTCTCTGCATATGAACAGGAAACTAACAAAACTGCAACGAAGGTATTTCTTATGGTAGAGGATTCTGAAACAGAATTACAGCTGTTCACGCTGCTGAAAGAGAAGGATATATTTTCTGATCTGGCAGTAATGAAAAGTGGAAATCTGTGTTTCGAAATATGCAGAAGAGAAGTTAATAAGGGCAGTACTCTGAGGTATATGGCTGATCATATGAATATAGACATGCGAGGCATTGCGGCAATCGGCGATGCTGAAAATGATGTCGAGATGCTGAAAATAGCTGGACATAGTTTCGTGATGAGCCATGCATCGGACAGTATCAGAAAGTATGGAAAATCAGTTGACAGTGTAAGTGAAGCAATCATGCAGTGTATAGCATTTAATAAATCCATCACAGGGGGAATTAACAGATGAGTACAGTACAGGAGACTAAGGAAATAAAGAATTTGGCAGACAATATGATACCGGCATCTCAGTTATCTTCGCTTCGACCATATAAGACAATCGATGCCAAACCGAATACTGCACTCTATTTTCTGATTGTACTATCCTTTGCAATGCTGTTTGTTAAGAGTATTCGAATCCTTGGTGTGTTGACATTGGTGATTGAAGCATTTTTGTTTGTGAAGATAAAGAGCTATATTCTATTTGCTTTCTATGATGAATTTTTTGCTGTATATCAGGAAGACAGTTCAGATACGTGCAGACAGATCTTTTGGAATGATATTGCGGAATGGAATATTCAGAATAATTCATCTACAGGAGGCATTCTGACATGCATCATGCAGGATAAAAGCAAGCTGCAGATCAGAACGCTTCGTCCGGTAGCATTGTTCAACGAATTTGAAAAAAAAGCAAAGATAAAAGAAAGCAATTACAAAATGAAAGCTTCAATGAAATCGGCACCAAAGAAATAGAAGATGCATGAGATTTCAATAGAGCTAAGGAGAACATAATGATGAAATACGCTTATACACAGGTTGACATATCACCGCTTCAGCCAATGAAACCGGCGGGATTTATCCAGCAGACTGTAGAACTCAATGATCAGAAAGACACGCTTCATGCAAGAATTTTGATGCTTGATCAGGAGGACACAATCTTCTGCCTGATTTCTTCCGACAGTCTTGGCATGGCCGCTGATATGCAGGAACGCATTAAAGCATACTGTGAAACAAGATATGCAAAGAAGGCAGCAGTAACGAATTGCTGCACTCATACACACTTCGCACCTTCATATAAAGATACGCGCTATCAGGAACAGTATTTCACTGAAGTGTGCACTGCTATCAGAGATATCAAATTTCACGAAACAGATCATCTGACTTATACATTCCACAGAGAGTTTTATGACGGAGTCGGAAAATCGAGAATATCCAATCATTCAACGGATCTGATTCTTCTTTCTCTGATTGAACTGTATGACACTGACAGCCGGATTGGAACAATCATTGATTATAATTGTCATCCGACGATTCATAATGGAGATACTCCGTACTTTACAGCAGAATATCCAGGCTATCTGCTGAAGCAGCTCCAGCAGAAATACAGCGGAGAGTTCTTTACATTCCTTCAGGGTCCGGCAGGAGATGTCAGCACAAGATTTACTCGAAGCGCACAGGATTATGAAGCAATGATCGAACTGTCTGATCGTCTGCAGAAAAGAATCGAAGAAATCAGAATACTTCCAAAAGAAAAAAAGAATGCACTGCCGTTCCGCTTCACTTCAGTTGATCTTCCTCTGAATCATGCACTTAGAGAGATTCCGCTGTCAGATATTCCTGTTAACATAACACCGCGTGAATTGGAAACAATTCAGGTTGGTCAGAAGGTGCAGGCAGAACTTGCCCAGCATATCGATGAACTGCCGAAGCAAATATTATTGAGCGTGCTCTGTATGGGAGATCTGCATATTGTATTCAGCCCCAATGAGTTGTTCAGCTATTATAACAGCTGTATCGGTGATGGAGATGCAGTGCTAAGCTGCTACAGCAACGGATATGAAGCCTATGTTACGGATCCGAATTTCAAGACAATTACATATGAGAGCTATACAGATACATTGACAGATGAAACCAAAGAGGAATACTGCAAAGCATTGAAAAAGCTTGGGGCATATTGAATTCCTGCCTGCCAGTGATTGATGGTCAGCAATGATAGGAGCATTTGCTTCATGCGCAGCTTGCATAAAGCAGATGCTCATTTTTGATTTTACAATAAGTATTTTGTTACTTGATCCATCCGAATTTTACACATGCACGGTAGAATCCGTCTTGATCAATTGTTTCTGTAATATAATCAGCGGCATTCTGACATGGCTCACATCCATTTCCCATGGCTATTCCTACAGCGGCTTTCTCCATTAACTCAAGATCATTGAAACCATCTCCAAAAGCGGCTGTTTCACATGCAGAGAATCCCCAGTACTGAGCAACTTCTTCCAGTGCTGTTCCTTTGCCTGCATAACGGGAAAAAACATGATGTACATAACTGTAGTCAATCGTTGAAAGGTTTTTAGTTATCTCGGTGATCTCATTCATTTGATTGGCGGCATTGAGGTAATAAACGATATGAAGTACTGACTCTCCCTGCCATCTGCGCAGCGGCGGGACCATCGAGTATTCATAATCAAATAAAGCATCAACATCAGGTTCATGAGTATTGATCCATCCGTGTCCCTGTGAGTCTACCCAGCGATAGACAGCATGGTTTCTGTCGAGCCATGAAATGATTGCCGCGGTATCTTTGTCGGGGATCTGCTTGGTAATGATTTTCTGCCCTAATCGTATATCAGTACCATCAATGCAGATGATGCCATCAAGATAGTTCATGTAAATTTCGGGCAGATGAATCATCTCATCTCTGGAACGGCTGGTTACAACACATAGCTTTTTCCCAGCCTGTTTCAGTAATTCAAATGCGGTTAATGTGCTCTCAGGAGTTGCGTGCTTTGTATGCTGATATGTTGTTCCATCAATGTCAAAAAAAACAGCTTTGATTTCTGCGGTAAAGTCTGTCAATAGTTTCGTCATTTCACGTACCTCGGTTATATCCTATCATCTAAAGATGATGGAAAATCCTATGTTTGCAATTAACTGTACAAAAATGAAAGTTACAGATTCTAAAAATTAAAAAATGCTGCTTTCATCCTTTCTATTGTTAAAATATAAGAGTACACAGCATTACGTAAATGGACAAATCAGAAGATATTATCATAATCGTGCAAGAAATATAAAACAGTATGCTGCTATAAAAGAAACTTTGAAATGTCTGCTGGTATATATAGTCAAATACCTGCAAAAGAAAGCTTGCAGGTTATGATTTTTCAATTTGAATTGATCGGTATTTTTATAAATGGAAGTCATTCAGATAGATGAGAAGTGATTTTTTCTGAAAGCAATATAGAAAAATAAATCTGTCCGATATTAGTGTCCAGAACAACCTGATAATCCAAGGAATGCCATGTTGGCAGGACAATCAGGTGATCGGCCTTTTTTGCGAATGGATGATTCTTGATATAGGAAACAAGGATGATATATGGTCTTCTGTTAATAGGCAGACCATCGATCAATGAAAAGAAATCTTTGTGTGATGGATTGGAAGCGGAATACAGAAATATAACATCATGATGATTGATCGTGTGAAGATATTCCATTTCCTGAGAACTTGGAATGTTGATTGCGGATAATCCACTAAGAACCATACGGAAAGAAAACCATTGTGCCGGAATACTGCTTGCGCCATATCCAGACGTATAGATATTTCTTGCAGAAAGAATCCTTTTTATAAGATCTTCTGAAAGAGAAGGTGTCATGGTCTTGTTAATCTGAGACAGATAATCCTGAAGATAATATATATATTCGTGTTTTTCGGGATGATTTTTCTTTCCTGTATTTGTATCGTTTGCACTCATCATCATGGAAAGGCGAAAGTCTGAAAAGCCAGTAAAACCCAACCTTTGGCAGAAACGGCTGATTGCACTCTGTGAGACATGATATCTACTGGCAATTTCCATTGCTGTTGAAGCAGTAAAGGAATACGGGTCCTGCTTTACAAGATTATAAATCTGCATTTCTTTTGGTGTATATGAGTCAACATGCGAATCCATCTCTTTCCAAATATTCATGACTAATCTCCATGTGAGTCGTTTCATAGACCCGAAAATTAAAGTAGAACACATCTAATATTATAAGAGACATTAAGTATTTTTTCATTCATCTCCAAAACAATGAATGAATAATTCACTTAATACTTGAATACTCCATTCAGTAGTGCTAATATCTCATTGTCGATGTAAGCGCTATCGATCAAAAGACAATTGTCAGCGGCATCTAAAGGGAAGGATGGTAATGAATTGAGAGGAGTTGAATACACTAGCGAAAAAATCACAGATAGGGTGATTAGAATTCGGGATGGATCTGATGTATGCGAGTATCTTGTGATTGGAAGTAAAAGTGCAGCGTTGATTGATACTGGATATGGATTTGGTGATTTGAAAAGCTATGTTGAGAGTCTTACAGATAAGCCATATGAGGTATATATCACACATGGCCATGTAGATCATGCATCGGGAGCTGGCCAATTCATAAATGTGCACATGAATCACAAGGATTACGAAGTGTTTGCAGAACACACTGCTATTGAATTTCGTAAAGAAGTACTTCGTACTCAAACCGGGCTGGAATTAAGTGATGATGAATTTATCCCGGCAGAAACAGAGTTTATCAATTTAATTGATGGTGAAATTGTTGATCTTGGTGATATCACACTGCAGTTTGTTGAAGTGCCGGGTCATACTCATGGGATTATGGTGCCAATCTGTCCGGAAGAGAAAATTGCATTCTTTGGAGATGCGTGCGGAATCGGAGTATTACTCCTGCTGAAAGAATCTCTTTCGGCAGAGGAATATCTAGAGAGTTTGAAAAAACTGCAGAGTTATGAGCCCATTTATAACCGTGTACTTCGTCAGCATGGAACCTGCTGCTCTACTATGAATGTTCTGGAAGACAACATTCAAAACTGCGAAAATATACTCAATGCAACAGATGCACATATTCCAACTGAAGTTCTTGGGCATATGTGCTATTGGGCATGTGAAGTTGATGAACATGGCAAACGAAAAGATGGCCGTGAAGGGAACATCAAGTACTCGCTTGATCATATCAGGCAGAAGGAGAGCAATTAATGAAAGCTGAAGGATTTGTTGCGTTTCGAGTTGATGACAGAATGCTGCACGGAATTGTTGCAACACAGTGGGTGCCTAATCTCAATGCGACCAGAGCTATGGTAATTGATGATGCGGCAGCAACAAATGAGATGATGCGTCAGACAATGAAGATGGCATGCCCGGCTGGGGTAGCGCTCTCAGTAATTGATATGAATAAGGCGGTTGCCAATATCACTGCTGGCAAGTACGCCGCACAGAGAGTGTTCTGCATTTTCCGCAGCGTAGAAACGGCGTATCGGCTGTTCAAGTCTGGAGTTGAAATTCCGTCAATTACATTGGGGGATATTACTCAGAATACAGGCAATACTACAACACTTGGAAAGACAGTGCGTGTCAGTGACGAAGAAAAAAATAAGCTCCGTGAAATGAGAGATGCAGGCGTTAAGATTATTTCTCGATTCACGATTAACGATCCTGTTACAGATGTTGGAAATCTTCTGGATTAATGAAATTATGATGAATCACAATCAAAAGGAGAATTGAAAAATGTTTACACCACTTCAAGTAGTACTTCTCGCAGTACTTGTTGCTGTATGGAAATGGCACATGTACAACCCTCAGTGTTTCTACTATGGTTCAGTTGTAACAGTAGGTGTCATTACCGGTTTGATTATGGGAAATGTTCAGGTCGGCATGATTGTCGGCGGAACATTCTGTCTGATGAGTCTTGGCCTGTTTGGAGCAGGCGGTTCAAGCGTCCCTGATTATCAGGTTGGCTGCATTGCCGGCACTGCATTTGCCATTGCAATGGGTCAGTCAGGTGAAGCTGCAGTTACAACAGCAATGACAATCGGTATTCCGGTTGCTGCACTTGGAACCGAACTCGATGTTCTTGGAAAAACATCCGGATCATTCTTCATTCACAAGATGATGGCTGCTTCGGATAAGCATGACTGGGATGGGATGGGCAAATGGATGTGGGCTTCACAGATTCCTTTCCTTGGGCTATGGGTACTCCCGATTGTTCTTCTGACAACCGTTGGATCTGCT
>SABF01000349.1 GCA_009929095.1 Erysipelotrichia bacterium | reverse complement strand
GAGGCAGAGGAAAAGTCACAATTACCTGTCCATCCTGCGGCAGGCAATTTGATCGCAAATCATAGACATCTGATTGAATGACGCATCTGTGATGCGTCATTTTCGTTGATCAATTATAGGCTGCGTACTAAACTATTGTGTTATTAGGAGGAGTACTTTATGGCAAAATTTGAAACAATCAGTGCTGCAGATCTTGCAAAGATGAATCGAGCATATCTGGCAGATGAAAAGGCGAGAATAGTCAGGAATGCCCTGACGATCAATGATGTCAGTACCATATCCAGAGTCTATACAGCGAATCAGGATAATCCGAATCTGTTTTCTATTGATATCAAAACACTGCCGGTAACCAATCAGATGAAATCTGGCAGATGCTGGCTGTTTTCTTCGATGAATCTTCTGCGCGAGATGATCGCAAAAAAATATCATATTAAGGGACAGTTCGAACTGTCACAGAATTTTATAGCATTCTATGACAAACTGGAAAAAATTAATTTTTTCCTTGAGACTTCTCTTGCTGAACTGGATAAGGATTGGAATGATGAAACTATGCGCTATCTGCTGCAGACTGCAGTCGGTGATGGCGGACAGTGGGATATGATGGTATCGCTGGTAAAGAAGTATGGCATCTGTCCTAAGACTGCTATGCCGGAAACGTTTCAATCCGGCCATACGATGTCCATGAACAGAATTATCAATAAGCGTCTGCGCCGCTTTACAGCAGATTCAAAAAAACTAGCTAAGACGGGCAGAAAAGAAGATATCAAGGAGCTTAAGGCACAGTGTCTGTATGAGTGCTATGGGCTTCTTTGCGACTGCTTCGGTGTCCCGCCTAAGAGTTTTACATTTGAATATATTGACATCAAAGATCAGTATCATGCATATCGAAATGTAACACCGATTCAGATGTATAAAAAATATCTGGGCATTGATCTTGATGACTATGTCGGTATCATCAACGGTCCGACAAAGGATAAGCCGTTCCATAAAATGTATACAGTTAAATATCTTGGCAACGTAGCAGGATCTAATAATCCGGTTTCTTTCCTGAATCTTCCAATGGATGAATTCAAGGGCGCAGTCCTTAAGCAGCTGAAGGCTGGCGAACTGGTATGGTTTGGGTGTGACTGTTCGAAAGATGCAGATCGCGAAAAGGGGCTTTGGGATGATAAACAATATGATTATGAGCATACCTTTGATATGGATTTAGAGATGTCAAAGGCTGATATGCTTGATACCAGAGAATCTGCCATGAATCACGCTATGGTGCTGACTGGGGTAAATCTTGTCAATGATAAGCCGACCAGATGGAAGATTGAAAATTCCTGGGGTGACAAAGTCGCCAGCAGCGGTTTCTATATTTGCAGCGATACCTGGTTTGATCGTTATATGTTTGAAGCAGTAGTCAATAAAAAGTATCTGACAGCTGTCCAGCGTAAATATCTGAATCAGAAGCCAAAAATTCTGGATCCGTGGGATCCGTTTGGAAGTCTGGCTGACTGAGTATAATGAAATGTCATGAGTTTGATCAGACCCATGACATTTTATTTAGCGAGAATGATGGCAATAGCATAATCGCCATCATGGGAAATACTGATCTGCAGTTCAGGATGATCTTTGATATAAGGCATTCCGGAATCCCTGTATAGAATAGACTATTTCAGATAGTTTATATCCTGAGTGGCTTTGAAGATCGCTTCCTTAGCTGCAAAACGTCCGGCTAGATATTCCTGTCCAGACCGATCATT
>SABF01000348.1 GCA_009929095.1 Erysipelotrichia bacterium | reverse complement strand
AGCTTATGCAGATCTTGGCTATCATAAAGGAGACTTTCCAATCACAGAGTACATGGCAGATCATGTGGTGTCTCTGCCGGATTATGATTTCATGACAGAAGAGGAACTGCAGTACGTAGCAGATGCAATTAACGGATACCAGGATTGAAACGGAAGGGAGGCTGAAATACATGAAGAAAGGATTGCTTGTACTGCTGGCAGCAGTGATGATGTGCGGCTGCAGTACAAGAAAACAGTCGGCAGTAATTACAAACTCAGTTTCATTGAACACCATAACTGCTGATTTCAGTGGATATACTTTTCTGACTGATTCCAGTCCGTCTGTTCAGCAGATTACATTACAGGAGTCACTTCGCATGTTCAGCGAAAGCGGAAGCGGAATTCTCTACTATGGAAAGACAGACTGCCGATGGTGTCAGCTGGCATTGCCGGAGCTTAATACCGCTGCTAAATCAATGGGCGTGACCGTTTATTATATTAATGTTGAAGACGCAGAAAATGAAAGCAGTTATAATGACCTGGTTAAGGCGATAGAATCTACGTTTAAAACAAATACCAGCGGTCAGAAAGCATTCATGATACCTAGTGTTATTGCAGTAAAAAAAGGAACGATAGTAGATAGTCATCTGTCATTGGTTGATGATTTTAATCCAGCAAATGATATGGATCGTCTGGATTATATTCAAAGCATGGAACTTCAGAATGTGTATAAAGAATTGATTCGAAAGGCTGCAGATTGATTGAATAAAACACTTCCTCCAAATCGGCAGATTATTGATGTTCTGCTGTTCTTCGGAAAGTGTTTTTATTTATTGTTTATTTTTCTGCGTTCCAGCATGCACAGTATGATAACTGCAGCAAGTGACCCAGCAGATACAGCAGCACCGGCAGGTAAGCCAGGCATATGATAAGTGAAAGTGACATGATGCTCTCCAGGTTTCAATTGGAAGCCGATGAAGCCCATCTGAACCTTTTCATAGTCAATTACTGTTCCATCAGCGGTTACAGTCCAGCCGGTATCATAAGGTATTGAAGTAAATATATATTTGTTGTCTCCGGATACTGTAATATTTCCTTCAATGTGATCATTTTGATTGAAGGATACATCAGTGAAATGTTCTGCTGTCTGCTTATTCCACTGCATTTCGTAGGAACCATCCATTGGCTCATAATAGAGATTGATTTCTGTCTGCTTTCCGTAAGCAGCTTTTGCTTCAATGAGAATTTCATCGATTTCCTGATATACAGGGATGTCAACATAGTTGAACTGCCAGGCGTCATAAGTAACGATTTTTTCACCCTTTGAAATCAAAGTGACTTTTGTATTCGGAAGGCCATAGGTTTCTATATAGAGAATGACATTAGAGACTGGTTTTTCAAAAGTATATGTTCGAATATCTTCTGCCGGTAGTGTAGCAAGATAGGTAATAGAATCATGAATTTTAACATCTGTATTGGAACTGTTTTCCGTAACCAGATATTCATTCATAATGCGATCCTGATCGATGAAGGATTGTTCCAGCAACCAGTCTTTACTGACCGTGTTCTCATAGGTGTATCCAAGTTCTATATAATTGCTGTTTTCGTATAGATCATATCCGTACTCATTGCTGTGATAGATTTTACGGTATCCGTAAGGGATTGGATCACTGTTGTCAAATGTATACCAGTATTTACTGGAAAGCATATTATAGGTTCTTGTTCGGCCAATCAGCTGTGTCATATTCCAACTGGATTTCAAGCGCCAGAGGAATTCTTCCTGATTGGTATTATATAC
>SABF01000046.1 GCA_009929095.1 Erysipelotrichia bacterium | reverse complement strand
GTGCATTCCTGATATTTTGCGACATGCAGTGCATGATCCACAAGTTCATTGATGCCTTCATTCATGGCAGCGGAAATAGGGACAACAGGAATGCCAAGGATCGCTTCCATCTTATTGATGTCCACAGAACCGCCATTGCCTCTTACTTCATCCATCATGTTCAGCGCCAGCACGATTGGAACCTGCAGTTCCATCAGCTGCATGGTCAAGTACAGATTGCGTTCAATATTGGTCGCGTCTACGATATCAATAATTCCCTTCGGTTTTGATTCCAGAATGAACTGCCGAGATACAATTTCTTCATCTGTATAGGGCGAAAGAGAGTAGATGCCCGGAAGATCCGTCACTTCCGTGTTGGAATGATTCAGAATGATTCCGGTTTTCCGGTCGACTGTCACGCCGGGAAAATTGCCAACATGCTGGTTGGAACCGGTCAGCTGATTGAATAAGGTGGTCTTTCCGGAATTCTGATTTCCAGCTAAGGCAAAGGTCAGTATTTCACTGGAAGGCAGAGGATGTTCTTTTGATCTGTCATGGAATCTTCCGCCTTCTCCAAGACCTGGATGACTGCTTTGGAAAATGGCCTCCAGTTCCGGAATAACCTGGCAGCTGTCACTCGCTGTCACCTCTCGTACACTGATCTGCTCTGCATCTGCCAGTCGCAGCGTGAGCTCATAGCCATGTATCGTAAGTTCCATGGGATCGCCCATCGGTGCATATTTATTCAGAGTCACACCGGCACCGGGAATCACTCCCATGTCCAGAAAATGCTGGCGCAGTTCTCCCCTGCCTCCAACTTCTGTAATAATGGCTGTCTGTCCTTCTTTGAGATCTCGCAGTGTACGCATTCTGATGCCCTCTCTGTTCTGTGTGTTAGATAGCACTAACAGTATAGTCTCGTCAGAATCTTCATGTCAAAAAAAAGCTCTCACGAGATTTCTCCATCCTCTGATGATCACTGCAGATCATTTGCTTTCTTTCCATTCTCACGGATGTTCACGGCAGACGGACATTTTATTTCACAGATTCCTCGCTGCCGTTTTCTGCTGCACGAGGATGCAGATGCTCAATGCAAAGCCTGTCCGTCTTTCCTTCTTCTGTTCTATCTGTACTGCAGTACATTCTGGAATTTTCTCTTGAAATCAATTTTTAATCAACTTATGGTAGGAATGAAAGTGAGAAAACACATGACAGAAGAAGAGCTCAGACAGCTGATCATTTCTGATTATTCCAATATTGCCGGCATTGACGTATTAAAAGACGGAAGCTCCGTTTATGAGAACTACTTCAACGGGTGCAGCCGCAGCAGTCACATTCAAATTTACTCCTGTACAAAAAGTATCATATCCATCCTGATTGGCATTGCAGCTGATCAGGGACTGATAAAAGATGTCCATCAAAAGATACTGGACTTCTTTCCGGATTATCAGATTAAGCGCGGTGAGCATACTATTCAGAAGATCACGATAGAGGATATGCTGACCATGACAGTTCCCTATAAGTACAAGTCAGCCCCATATACAAAATACTTTGGCAGCATGGACTGGGTAAGAGCATCACTGGATCTTGCCGGCGGAAAAGAACCGATTGGAGCATTTCGCTATACACCGCTGATTGGTCCCGATATTCTGAGCGGTATTCTTGCCCGGGCCGCCAAAGAACCGGTTCTCACCTTTGCCCAGAAAAATCTCTTTATCCCGCTTGGCATTGATGTACCTGAAAACATCATCTTCCAGAGCAAAGAAGAACAGATGGAATTTTACAAAAAGAAAACAGCCATGGGCTGGACTGCTGATCCCAACGGTGTGAACACTGCCGGCTGGGGACTGCATCTTTCAGTTCGGGAAATGGCATCATTAGGTCAGCTGTATCTGAATCATGGCAGGTGGAACAATCAGCAGATCGTTTCAGCAGATTGGATAGAGGAAAGCACAAAAGAGCACAGCCGATGGAAAGAACTGAATCTTCCATATGGCTATCTCTGGTGGATCGGCGAGGATGGCTTTGCAGCTATGGGCGACTGTGGAAATATCATCTATGTGAATCGAAACCGAAACATGGTCACCGCAATCAATTGCACAAGAAAGTCTCGGATCAGAGAACGGATTCCGCTGATCCGAGATGTGATTGAACCAATGTTTTGCTGACTTAGTCAGACTGATGAAAAGCGGCTGAGTTCAGATACGAAAGCCTTCAGATATCCATGGTTCAGAATTCACAAGATCCTTCCGATTCGGAAACTGTCTTGCTGAGTTTCACAGGATTTCTTCTGAATTTTCCGGTCATTGACGCTATCAGCAGGAATAACGCAGCCGTACACAGTACTGCAAGAATTCTATACAATGGCAAAACTGTATAGGAAACTGCAACTGTTCCGCTGTACCCAGCCGGAACGATGACAGTCAGTCTTCCATCCCCGCTGTTATAAAACTGCATGGACTGAAGTGTTTTCGTATCATAAGCCCGATATTCCGGATAATAAGTCAGCGGCAGAATGAGCTTCTGTATCTTATCTGTAGGATTTTTAATTGTCACAGATGCTTTCAGTCCGCTTTTGCTGTATGAGAGGATTTCCGCATCATATGCATATGGCACAAGACTCTTTTCCTGCAGGGAGTCGTCAAAATGTGCGGCCTGCAGAAATTCTCCTCCCATATAATTGCCAGACCATAGATCATCCGCTGACTCCACCATTCTGATGGACGCATGATACATGAAGCTGGCAAGATACGCACTGCCCTGCAGCACAGCCAGTGCCGCGATTGCTTTAAATACCTTTTTATAGGTCTTTTCTTCTATTTTTGATACTGCCGCCATGACAAGCAGGGATAAAAGAATTGTCACAGCCATTTCAAAGCGCCATGGATACTGTACTTTATTTACCAGATATGCAGTCAGGTGATAATGATTCAGCTGATTGTATGGAAACAGAGAAGAACACATCCACATGCCGATCAGTGCCATCGCAGTCACTGTCACCAATTCTCCATTTCCATTCTGCTTTTTTCTGAACTTCCGTATCAGCAGAATAAGAAATCCGGAAAGAAGCGGCCAGCCAAGGTAGAATGGCATCTCGCCCTTTGTTCCATAGCCAAGATGGATACTGCCGCCATAGGATGGTGAGAATGGAATAAGCATCTGCCAGTAATAAACTGCTTCCGGATAAACATCTCGATACATCTCGTTCATATAGAGTTTACTAGAACTGCTGAATTCCAGAAGCGGAATCAGAAACCAAAGAGACAGCAGAATCGCCATGAGTGTTCCCTTCAGCAGTGAAAGAAATACATTCTTTCGGATTGTATGTCTGATTCTGAATATGCAGTACATCGCAGTAAACAGCCCGACAATGAATAGAGAAAGCGCATGACTGCAGCAGATGCCGGCATAGGCAATTGCCATGCGTTTCCAGGCTCCTCTGTCAGTTCCGTCTGATTCAAAAATAGAATGAATGCTTTCTGCACACAATGGCAGGAACACCATGGACAATGCTTCTCCGATGGCACTTCTCAGATAAATATCTGTCAGACGATACGGTGCAAGGATATAGAGAATTGTGCCCAGCCAGGCAATGGAGTTTCTCCCGAAGATTTTTTTAAAGCTCCAGTATGCAAGAAAAACCGAAGCGACATTG
Source organism: Erysipelotrichia bacterium (assembly GCA_009929095.1). Taxonomy (GTDB): domain Bacteria; phylum Bacillota_I; class Bacilli_A; order Erysipelotrichales; family Erysipelotrichaceae; genus Bulleidia. The sequence goes on along the minus strand of SABF01000046.1, from coordinate 5,797 downwards.
ATTCCCGCAAGCATCAATTTATAAGCATTCTGAAGTGACATGCCGGCAAGATAGAGAACTGCCGAAGGATACAGAAACAAATCCGGATAAAAGGCGCTGACTGCATATCCCATACCCCGAATCCACCACGGCTGAATCTGGCATGGCAGCTGACCGATTTGAATCGCCTGCGACAGACCTATAATTCTCTGCAGATGAAATTCCAGATCATGTCCCGGATTCGGATTAAAAAGACCATTGCAGTACAGCGGCAGACTGACTGCCAGCGCCAGTGCTGCAAGAAGCATGGCGTTTATCAATTTTGGATGCCGACATATTTTTTTCATACCGAACAATATTACTCCAGCATACCGCTAACAGCCAGCACAAACAAAAAAAAGACTTCCAGAATCATCGTTCATTCCAGAAGTCAGTATAGATTATGCAGCTTTTTCAAAAATGTCTTTTGGAGCGCCGCATACTGGGCAGGTCCAATCAGCCGGAAGATCCTCAAATGCAGTTCCCGGGTTTACACCATGATCCGGATCGCCTTCAGCCGGATCATAAACATATCCGCACGGGCAAGCATACTTATCCATATCAGAACACCTCCTGTATAATCATCTTATGCAAAGATGATAATGCATGCAAGTATAATGCATATTTCAAGCATTTCTGTATCATTTTTTATAAAAAATGACTATATTAGATTAATACCGGAAAGGATCGAATAAATTTCATGAGCAAAACATTAGTTGCATATTTCTCAGCTACGGGGAATACCGTGCACACAGCAGAAACAATCGCCAAAGCAGCAGAAGCAGATACACTTTATGAAATCATTGCGGCTGATCCATATAAAGGAAAGGACCTGAACTGGAAAGATCCGAACAGCAGAGTATCAAAAGAGGAAAAGAATCCCTCTACAAGACCGGCCATCGCATCTGATCCATTGACTATGGATTATGATGTCATCTACCTGGGATTCCCTATCTGGTGGGGCACTGCTCCAAAGATCATCAACTCTTTTCTGGAATTGTATGATACGGTCGGAAAAACAATTATCCCCTTCTCCACTTCAGAAGGCAGCGATATTATGCATACCGCATCCAGGCTCAAGACAGAATCCGCATCTGATGCAGACTGGCATGCTGGAACTGTCATCACAAAGGATATGACTGAAGACGCAATTTCCAAATGGATAAAGGACAGTCTTAAGAGTCCCTCTGTCACTGATGGTGAATTGTCTGCAGAGGACGGCTACATTTCTAAATAAACAGGATTGCAAGGGCATATTTCCAGTAAAATATGCCTTTTTTTCACAATTTCATTTTTTAGGCCAAGACATCAGCTATGCCATTTCATGATGCAAAGTCAAGCATTGTAAAGAAATACTTTGGGGCTATGATAGCTCTTGTATGATGAACAAGGGTGACGGAATCATGAATGAAGCAGAAGAGGAACAGAAGAATTGCAGCCCAAGCAAATCCAATGATCATTCTGGCACACAGCCGCTGTCACTGGACGAGATCAACGAAGTAAATCGCGAGATCCGCTATTAGCATTCTAAGTACTGCAGATCATTTTCCAGCCGCTGTTTTTATCGTCTGCATCAATCGAACTGCAATTTAGATGAGACGGCCTGCGCCTCATCTTTCAGATTCTGCCTTCCATCATTTCCTGTCTAAAGAATGCTGCAGATCTTAGTGATCTGCAGCATCTCTTTTCTATTTTGAATTATGCGTCACTGCGGCTGAAGGCATTCTTCATCCCAAGCGAAGCTTCATAGAGAACTTTATTCAGTGTGTCCAGCGTCAGTGTCTGGACCATATCTGAGATTTTCTGATTGCATGTTTCCAGATACTTCTGCACATCCTTTTTCGAGTACTGATGATCAAATTCATTCAGCATCTCGTGAGATTTGGCTGCAATCATCAGCTGATAGCGCTCGATGTGAGAGGCACAGGTACTGAAATGAGCATCTGCCAAAGCTCCGATCATCCTGTTTGTCCAATAGAAATTATCTGTTGTGGCATTGCCATCAGTATTGGAAAAATACTCAGGCGTAACGGTCACATTGGCATAGAACGGAACCAAAGCATTAAAGGGATTGCTTGCCATGGCAAGCCACTGCACTGCCATGATTTCTTTAGGCATATACGGACGAAGCTGGGTAAGACCCAGGAAGTTATTGCGGTTGATCCCAATTGGACGATATCTCCCGAAATTGGAATGATCACCATATTTTCCATATTCATCATAGATGGTTCCCTGATAATGAGAGCTGAGTACAGTCTTGATGTCCTCAACGGTAATCCTGTGCTCCGGAACCAGACTCCAGGGAAGATTATCGCTCTCCGGAGTATAGTTCTCTCTCCAATTGATCGATATCGGATTCAGTAACTTCAGCATATACCAGGCTCTCGGCGTGTTATAGCTGTGATCGCTGTCAGTATGAGAGCCAAAGGCAGCACGGGAATCAAAGTTCTTATTTTTCTTCAGCGATCCGCCTTTCATGGAAAGATCAAGATGGTTATTCTCAATGAATTCAATCAGATCTTCCGAACACATGCTGTTCTTCTGTTCAGAATATGCATCAGCCAGATCCAGCGAATCAATGCCCAGCTGATTTGGCATGACAACATAGCTGTCATCCGGCACTCTTTTTGCCATCCAATGATGTCCGCCAATTGACTCAAACCACCATATCTCATGTACATCCTGAAATCCAATGCCATTCATTTCATAAGTTCCGTACTGTTCCAGAAGGCTTCCAAGTCTCTTTACGCCTTCCCTGGCACTGTGAATATATGGAAGGACAATCGTTAAAAGATCCTCTTCGCCAATTCCGGATTTTACCAGCGGATCTGCGCCGCATACACGCGGGTTGCTGGTGATCGTTTCCGTTTCACTCATAGCAACATTATCTTCGTTAATGCCGCACTCACCCCAGATTCCTTCATTATTCAGTGCATTGGGCACTGCAGTATAGCGCATCGGATTTTCCGGCAGATCAATTTTCACCTTGGAAATTACAGACTGATAGTGAACCGGCTGATCTTTCGGATTGACTGTAATGAATTTCTTGGCGGTAAACTGAACTCCTCCAGAATCTTCATTTCGAGCCATCATCGTCGACCCGTCATAGGTTGCTTTTCTTCCTGCCAGAATCGTTGTACAAGGCATATCTTCTTCCTCTTCTTTCCTATAACAGAATTTATTATAGTACAAATCTGATAATGAAAGGGACCCTCACGGGTCCCTGATGTCTGCTTCCAGAATTAATTCATTTGAATAGCGACGTTCATATCCTTATCCACCGTGCAGGTGAAGTGAATTTCATATGCAAGCCCATCGGCATCCATGCCTGTATGCCATGAAAATACAACCTGAACAGAACCTTCCGTATTTCCTGTGAGTACGAAATTATCTGTACCGCCTTCATCATCCACGCCTGTGGTGCCGCTGACATATTCCGGTTCAGCAATATCAACGCAGCTCGTTTCACCGCCATCCGGGAAATAAGCAGTCCAACTGTAGCCATACGTCGGATTATTAAACAGACTGATCTGATTTTCAGTGATATCAACTGTTGGCTGGTCCGGGATAGAATCAATTGTTACATTCAGACTGTCATCTGCATGTACGGTAAAGTATACTGTTTCATTCACGCCATACTCATCAAAACTGCGCATATAGTTGAATCCGATTCTTGCATCGCCTGCCTTGAGCCCGGTAATCTTGAAAGTATATGTACTGGGAGCTCCGTCAAGACTGCTGTCCACTTTTATGTCTGCATCTTCAATCTTGACGATTTCCTGATCAGCAGTCGATACATAGAATGACTTCCAATCATAACCGGTGGTCGGATTGCCGCGAAGCACAATGGTATCTCCCTCAGTCTTCAAAAAGCCATAGCTGATCTTATCAGCTGCGGCAGTTGGTTCAGCAGCTGCTGGAGTTGCAGATGGAGTTGCTGCTGGAGTTGCAGCGGCAGTGCCGGAGCATGCGGCCAGTGAAAAAGACGCTGATGCAGCCAGTATGATGCGTAAAGCACGTTTCGTCATTATGATCCTCCCAAGGGTTCATAGACCCGTTAGCTGTTACCCGTAAATAATATATGATCAATTATATTTCTTCAATCAAGCCAAGGTGTCTGAGTGCTTTCTGAACACCATCGTTATGGCAGGAATCCGTCACGTAATCTGCCGCTTCTTTCACTTCCGGCCGGGCATTTCCCATAGCCACACCAATCCCGGCATATTGAAGCATAGACCGATCATTGCCGCCATCTCCGAATGCGATCGCATCTGATCTGCTGTATCCATAGTGTTTCAATATTTCAGCAATTGCTGTATCTTTGCCGCAGGCAGACGGGATGACATCACAGGCTCTTGGCCACCACCGGACAATTTTTGTTTCCTTCGTACCCGTCAGCAGAGACTTGTCCTGTTCAGGCGATGTTCCAACCATTATCTGATAGACATCCGCCAGCATAAGTTCATCAAAATCGCCGTCAACATTGCAGCACTGATGGGATATCTGCATGTAGTCATTCAGGTTCTGTTCAAAAAAATTTGCACCCATCCGATGATCTGATGCCAGCAGTGCCGAGCATCCGATCTTCTCCGCATTCTGTACCACGGTTCTTACTTCCGCGGGATTCATTGGCGTACGGCAGATGACACCATCATGATCAAAACAGTATCCGCCATTGAAGCACATCATGCCGTCAAACCTCAATCCTTTGAACTTAGGAACCACATAGGGCGTTCTGCCCGTCGCAATGAACAGTTTCACCCCATTGCTCTGCAATTCATTCAGCGCCTTCTTAACACGATTGCTGATATCTTCTGCACCGAAATCCAGCAGCGTGCCGTCTATATCAAAGAATGCAATCTTCATGAATGCCCTCCTATCATTTTTTTGCTTCATAAAACTGCTTTATTATACGATGACATCCGCCATCATGAAATACTGATCAGTTATATCTCATTCTGTATTCAGACACGCTGCTGTTTTCAGTTCTGCCGTTATTTTCTCATTGCCAAAATAAAACCTCCAGGCTTGATACCTGGAGGACAGCAATTGCTTTGGTGCTTGAAATTATATTATCATTGAACCGGATGATTTAAGTTTGCCTGTTCCAATCAGTCGTTCTTCTGATACCTTTCCAGGAAACATTCCAATGCGCCAATCAGATTGGCATCATTTCCAAATTTGCATGATACTACTTCAGCGTGCGGTACATGATACGAACATCCGGCATACAGTTCATTCAGGTTGCTTTTAATTGATTCAATGAACACCGGCTGTGCGCTGATCCCGCCGCCGATGGCAAAGCGCTGCGGATCAAGAATGGTCTGCAGATTGAAAATCTGTACTGCAATCTCCCGGGAAAAGACATACAGGCTTTCGAGTGCTTCCGGTTCACTTCTGTGAACCGCTTCAAATACTCTGATTCCATCAACTTCATCCGCATTCAGATGCTTTCTCTCAGCATACAGCTTACAGAGATACGGCGTTCCGCATCGATTGCCCCAGATGGAATCTTCATTGGGAATGCCGTCTCTCTCAGTCTGGATGTAGGAAACCTCTCCGGCTGAGAAATGCATTCCTTTATGCAGCTTGTGATCCTTGATGAATGCACCGCCGATCATCGTCCCAAAGATCAGCACAAATCCATCACTGATGTTCTTCAGTGCACCAGCCGCCGCTTCTGCCATGGCAGCACATTTTGCATCATTTTGCAGACATACCTTCACATGGCATCTTTCTTCCAGTGCATGGCCAAGATAAAAATCATCATTATAGTGAA
>SABF01000347.1 GCA_009929095.1 Erysipelotrichia bacterium | reverse complement strand
TCGTGGACGGCGAATATGTGCTCAATCCCGATTGCGCGCAGCGCGAAAAGAGCCGCCTGTCGCTGACTGTTGCCGGTACTAAAGATGCGATCAACATGGTGGAAGCCGGTGCCAGTGAAGTATCTGAGGATGAGATGATTGAAGCACTTCAGGTAGGACATAATGCAATTAAGGAACTCTGCGCTATACAGGAAGAGGTTATTGCAGCATGTGCTAAGCAGAAGATGGAAGTTGTTCTCTATGAGATCAATCCGGATATCAAAGAGTACATTAACGTTCATGGCAAGAATGCCATTGAAGAAGCAGTATCTATCAAAGGCAAACTGGATCGATACAACAAGATTGACGAACTGACTGCCGAAATGGTTAAGGAAGTTTCTGAAAACATGATCTGGGAAGATGATGCGGCCAGAGCCAAAGCAGAAAAGCAGGCACACGAATACTGTGTTGAAATTGAAGCTGGTGAAGTGCGCCGCCTGATCTCTGAAGACAAGGTCCGCCCGGATGGCAGAAAACTTGATGAAATCCGTCCTTTGAACAGTCAGGTTGATATTCTTCCGCGCGTTCATGGTTCTGCGCTGTTCACCCGTGGTGAAACGCAGGTTCTTTCCATTACTACTCTTGGATCACTTGATGATTATCAGATCATCGACGATCTGACTACCGTCAAGGAAAGACATTTCATGCACCAGTACAATTTCCCGCCATTCTCAGTAGGTGAAGTAGGGCGTATGTCAAGCCCGGGACGCCGCGAAATTGGTCATGGTGCTCTTGGTGAGCGTGCACTGAAGCAGGTTCTTCCTTCACTGGAGAAATTCCCATATACCATTCGCACCGTTGCTGAAGTGCTTGAATCCAACGGCTCTTCTTCTCAGGCTTCCATCTGTGCTGGAACCATGTCGCTGATGGCAGCTGGTGTCCCGATCAAGGCAATGGTTGCAGGTGTTGCTATGGGCCTGATCACTACTGGCAATTCCTATTCAATTCTGACAGATATTCAGGGTATGGAGGATCACTATGGCGACATGGATTTCAAGGTTGCCGGAACACGTGAAGGCATTACCGCTCTGCAGATGGATATTAAAGTATCAGGCATTACGATGGAAGTATTAAAAGAAGCTCTCGCACAGGCTCATAAAGGCCGTATGGAGATTCTGGACAATATGGAAGCTACAATTGACAGGCCGAGAGATCATGTCTCTGAGTTTGCTCCTAAGGTTGAGACATTCAAGATTCCTGTTGATATGATTCGCAATGTCATTGGTACAGGCGGAAAGACAATCAACCAGATTATTGCTGACTGTGACAATGTCAAGATCAACGTTGAGGAAGATGGTCAGGTTGCTATTTACCATACAAGCCAGGCAATGCTTGATAAAGCCCGCAAGATTATTGATGATCTTACAAAAGTTGCGAAAGTCGGAGATATTTACGATGCAACCGTTACTGAAATTCGTGATTCCTTCGCATTTGTTACACTATTCACTGGAACAGATGCACTTCTGCATGTGTCAGAGATTTCTTGGAATCGCACAGAAGATATTCATACTGCATTGCATGTTGGCAACAAGATTCAGGTTAAAGTGATCAATGTAGATGAATCTGGAAAAGTCAAAGTCTCCGCAAGAGAATGCACACCGAAGCCGGAAGGTTATGTAGAGCCTAAGCGTCCGATGAGACCTCAGCATGGATCACGCGGTGATTCTCGCGGACATGGTCCAAGCCGCGGTCACTTCGATCATAGCAGTCATAATGATCAGGCTGAACGCAGCGATTCAGAGGAAAAGAGAGTATTCAAG
>SABF01000346.1 GCA_009929095.1 Erysipelotrichia bacterium | reverse complement strand
TTCCTATGGATCCAGATCTAATGACAGCCGCGGTTCTTATGAGAAGAAGTCATGGCAGTCCAAAGATGGAGCAGCGTCTGAATCTGGAGAGAATGCTTACAAAAAACCGAGACGGTCATTTGGGACTGGTGAAACCGGAGGACACAGACCATCAGGTCATAAGTCTTTTGGGAATCGTTCTGGCGGAGGCTATGGCAAAGGCAGACCTTCAGGAGCGCATGGTGCACGCGGAAACAGCGCACATCGTCCAACCGGAGATAGAAGTCAGGGAAATCGCAGAGTGAATAAACATGAAGGCAGCAGTCACTGAAAAAAAAGAGAAGAATGTCGCAGTTAATCGCAGAGCGAGACACGACTATTTTCTCGAGGAATATCTGGAATGCGGCATCGCACTGACCGGGACTGAGATTAAATCTGTACGGGACGGGCGCGTGCAGTTTAATGATTCCTATATTTCGATATACAAGGGAGAAGCCTGGATCAAAGGGATGCACATATCACCTTATAAATTTGGAAGTATCTTTAATGTTGATCCGGATCGGGATCGTAAACTTCTGATTCATAAGTATGAGATATCAAAGTACTTTGATAAGGTTCGTCTGAAAGGATACACTCTGGTACCTACCAGAATGTACCTGAAGGACGGCAGGGCAAAACTGGAAATCGCACTTGCTCGAGGCAAGGATCTCTATGACAAACGTGAGACAGAGAAACTTCGCGATGCCAGCCGTGAGATGCAGAAGGCATTGAAATTCCGCGGCTGAGAAAGAACTTATATGATGGAAGAGATTGAAGAAATACTCAGCAGTCACTGCAGCAGATATTCATTGATGGAACCGCAGGACTGCATCAAGCTGATTTATCAAAATGAATTTGGTGCTGCTCATGCAGTGAATAATTCAGAAGCTTCCATGGAACTGCTGATGCAGGAATATGAATCTGTTACAGCGGACGCTTCCGATGAATTGATTATTCCAATTGGCAACCACAGATGCCGTATGAATTTGGCAAAAGCAAAGACGATTCTTACTGCTGGTGAAGTAGGCCGCTGGTTTCTCTCCGATGCCGCATGTGCACCAGGATCAATGGCAGAATTTATGCATAAAATAAAATTGTTCAAGAAGAATTGGGAATCCTATGGGTTTACATATACTCAGGAACAGGTAGATGAATTCTTATCCTGGTATCGCAGTCAGGGATATCCTGCAGTGCATCATACTCCTATATATAAAGCTGCCTACAATCCGCATTACCGTGTCATGTTCTCCAGAAATTATCAGAACATAGATTGATAACGTGGATTGCCTGTGCTATATTTCATAGGCATCGACAGATGCAATCAAGCAAATGGGGCTGTAAAGGTTTCGACAGGTTTCTGTTTGATTCAGGATGCAGTGGATTGATGGCCTAACCATCAAACTTTTAAACGCTAAAAATACAAACACAAGCTTCGCTTTCGCTGCTTAAGGAACTAGACGTTCTGCAGCGACCCGGTTCACTGATTAGCCGTTCTCAGTTAACTGTGTAATCAAACGGATAAGGTGACTCTCTGCGCCTGGAAGGAGAAGCCCGAAAATCCACAGGCAAATTCAGCAGACCGATGGTTCACTCTCATATCTGCTGTCTCTAAAAAGCAGTGAACTAAACTGTAGACGCCTGAATGTGGGACAATTCTTGGACAGGGGTTCGACTCCCCTCAGCTCCACCAAATCAAATACCATCTATTGATAAAAGGAATTTTGTCAGCAGGTGGTTTTTTGTTTGCCTGAAAGTGCTTGATTTAAGCCACTTTCGGGCTTTGTGT
>SABF01000045.1 GCA_009929095.1 Erysipelotrichia bacterium | reverse complement strand
TTACTGAACCCCTAAATCCTTTATAGGGTCCAGGGGTGGTTGGGCTGCCGCAGCACTTTTCCAGGAAGGATGTTTTCCCTGGCTTGCCCCTCTCGTACTACCGTGACTCCATTGACAATAACTGCTTGAAGTCCGGCAGGCGAAGCATCTGGACTTCCCAGACCCACATAGTCCGCCTCATCTTTAATTTTTCTTGCGTCAAACACCACAATATCTCCGTCCGCGCCCACACTTAAGTGCCCCTTGTCTTTTAGGCCCATCCGTTGAGCCGGAATCCAACTTGATTTCTCCACCGCTTCCATCATGGATAAAAATCCTTGTTCCCGAACCAGCTTTTGGAATACTCGGGGATAGGTCCCTGCATCTTGGGGATGACCGCTACCAGGTTTGTCGCCCAAGCCACCATCGGTACTGATCATGGTGAATTCCGGTTTGATGGCTCGGCCCAAATCGGGAATAGCTCCCACAAAAGCGGTGCCAATGGTCTCTTCCTCTTCCGGATTGGTTCGAACCTCTTGGAAGATTTCAGGGGTACAACGTTGTCCGGTATACTTGCCGGAGGAAATCATCAGGTCAGACAGCTCGCATCCATATCTCTTATGCCAGCCTTCATCGAACACCGGAGACTGTACAAAAGTGGCAAAGGCCTCATACACCCCGGAATCGCACATGATAGGCAGCCCTTTTTCATTCATCGCAACCGTTCCCTCATAGAAATTTGTCATTTCCATAATCAGCTGGCCAGTGCTGACAGCGGTGAACCGAATCTCGCGTTTTTCCTTCGGCAGAACTGAAACAGCAATAATGGCATTTTCCATCAGATTGGACACGACCATTGCAAGAGAAAGCTCATCAACTGATATTTTTTCAGGAATATCCAGTTTCAGTTCACAGCGGATGCCTTGTCTGCGGGCAAGCTCTGCGTAATATGAAACGGCGGCATTCACCGGTATGTTTTCACAGAATTTTTGAGGCTTTTGAGGATATGACGCGCTCTGCTTTTCGATAAGTTCAGCGGCCTTATCCGATTCATCCTGCTGGATAAGTGAGAGCAGGGTATTGTTAAAGTGGCGCTGGTCATGCTGCACGATACTCATTTGCCGTACCGCCTCGTCCATCAGCGCAAGACGGGCAGCCATCTGCTCTCGGTCAGACTGTATCTTCAGATTTTCTATCCGCAGTTTCACCTCCTGCAGCGTTTTTTGCAGAGAAAGGAACATTGCGGGATACATCAGCACCGTCAGCAATATCAGCAGAACCAGCGGGACGAAGCTGGCACTGAGTGTCTGCTCCACGTCGCCGCCGGAAACAAAGTAATATGCAAAGTTTAAAAACAGAGCGACTGCTGCAAACAGATAAACGCTCCAATGTTCTGTGGCCTGACGGTAAAGAGGACGCAGCCACTTACGAAAAAGAAGGATTGTGGCAGTGAACAGCAGCCCGCGAATCACAGTGTTGGCATAGAAGGGGTATGGGAAAAAGTCAGAGGTGAAGTAGCTGACAACTACGGCAATGGCATACACGTTCATGGCTGTAAAACAGTTAAAGAGCCATTGCATCATCGTTTCGCTGAACAGCGGTTTCGTCACCGCACCCGCGAAAACAAAAAACACGATGTCCAGCGTTGCCAGTGTGGTGTAATCGCCGCGCAGATAAAAGAAAATGTTCATAATGAGATCCGATACCACAATAGCAGTCAGAGTTATCCACAGTGTCAGTCGTTTAACCTTCGGCTGTGCCAATGTAAACAGCAATGTCACCAGAAAGGCGTTGGTGGTGATGGAACGCAAGATGTCGTAAAGCTGCATTGTCACATCCCCCTGAGCCGATAACTCATATAAGCGTTTCTCACCGCTGTATATTGCTTGCCTGACACCGGAACAAATGCGCTGTTCTCAAGCATGAAACCATCCCTGTCCAACCGCTCCACACAGTTCATATTGACCGCAAATGCAGCATGTGGCTGGATAAACCGCTGATTCCGAAGCAGCGGAGCAATATGCTCAGAAAAGCTGCCGGAGATGGTTGTTGTTTCGATAGTTTCGCCATTTCTAAGGATGTAGATAACGGCGTGACGTTTGTACTCACATAGTGCAATCGTATCAGTGGAGATCGTGCGCAGCCCGTTTTTCGTCTTGACAGTGACTGTGGTCTCCTGACCATAGTCCACCTTCTCTGCCGCCAAATCCAGTACGGAAAAAAGTTTTGCTTTATCCACAGGCTTTATCAGATAGTGCAGAGGATTGACCGCGTAGGCGTCCAGCGCAAAGGCTGGTTCGGTGGTAATGTAGATAATCTGTGCATCAGAGCTGTGCCGACGGATCTCCCGCCCCAGTTCCAAACCGCTGACCATCGGCATAACCATATCCAGCAGATAGATATGAAAAAACCCCTTTTCGCAGGCTGTGAGCAGCGCGTCTGGGTGTGAAAACACTCGCACCTCGGCAATCATGCTGCGCAGGGTCAGATACTCATTTACAAGTGCGACAATCGGCCGAATTTCATCATCCATATCATCGCAGATAGCTATTTGCAGCATGGCGGTCATCTCCGTTCATTTAAATTCTGTCGCATGATGCCTGGCTTTGCGGCATCCGCCGATATCGTCTATATGCTCTCAAAGCAGATCAGGTCAGGGATATGTCATACCGCATAGCATGCGTTGCTCGCCGCAGCGGTACACCCCCAATTGTAACCCTCATATATGGAAATGAAATCTATGATTTCAGGCATTCGCTTCACGATCCGAATGGACATAAAATACAGCATCTGCAAATACCAGCAGACACCTGATGCTAATTATAAGAATCTTTGCGAATGTCATATGTCAGAGTACCCAGTATTCCGTTTCAATTTCACTGCTGTTTGCAGACTTGAATACGATTCTTTCATCGCAGTACACTTCTTCCCTGCTGATAATCGCAATCTAGAGCATTCCACGCCATTCTTCGAAGGAGAGCGTCTGCTGCATGGCTGTGCAGTCAGAGATGACCTGTACAGAGCATTTCGACCGGAATGAAATCATTTATAAAAAAGTGAAATGTGACGTGCTGTCATTGCCTGAGCCTTTCAGGTTGCCGATCATTCACTTGGACTTTGTGATTGGAATCATTCATAATATTTCTGCAGAACAGACAGGAAGAGAGAACTCATATGAAACGCAGAAATCTTCTCATTATCGCAATTGTCGGATTTATCATCGGAAGTATTCTGTACTTTATAAATCCCGGAAGGACTGTCAGCGTACCCACACCTGCACAAACCACCGAACCTGCCGCGGCCTTTCAGATCATCTCTGCCGAAGAAGCCAAGTCAATGATGGATTCAAGCGAGACAGTCATCGTGGATGTTCGCAGACAGGATGAATACGATGCCGGTCATATCGAGAATGCAATGCTCATCCCCAATGAATCGATTGGAAATACTGCCCCGACCGAACTTGCCGATAAAGATGCCGTAATTCTGGTATACTGCCGCACTGGGATCAGAGCTCGTGATGCTTCTCAGAAACTAGCTGATCTGGGATATACCAACGTATATGACTTTGGCGGAATATCAACCTGGCCATTTGAAACAGTAAAGTAATCACTCCCTTTTACGGAAGGATTCAGTTTCTCTGAACAATAAAGAATATCAGTTAACGCAAAAACGGGCTGAAACTGCTGGCAGATCCCTGTTAATCAATCGGTCAGCAACCCCTTCCGGTTTTCCGTCAGTTCTTTTGAAGTGCTTCAATCTTATCGCCATGACTGTCTTTTCCGTTAAGTCATTATCTGACCAATCCTGCTGTTTCACTGCTGTGTTCTCCGTGCAATTCCTTTGAATAATTTCCATTGGGCACGTAATTGATGGTCAGCTGTCCGGCAGCAGCGTTCTGTCATGTCTTCAGCAATACTAGACAGTTGAATAATGCAATTCAATATACTGATGGCTGCTGTCCATGATAGATCAGAGAACAGTATTCATCGGTTCAAAACAGATATGTTCGGATGTGACGGATGGATCCATCGCCGCAGACAATATCAAAGAATATTGGTTCAGACTCATTATGTCCAAAGCTGCTGTGATTCTGCAGCCATGCCGATATCTTTTCGGAGTTCATAAGAACGGCTTCGTTAATGAGTTACAGGAAATTCAGTGCATTGTCGATAACTGCCGCATTCTGATTGCGCGCAGAATATCAGGCTGCATGATTTATGAAATAAGACATATCCGTCAATAAAAAGTTGCTAAACTGCGTTGGATTGCTTCTTTAATTCTGCTCATGCCGTAATAATTCTCAATAAATTTCACGGTTCCTGCACTGATCAAGTCAAAATAAAGCAGTCTCTGTGCCAGGTGTTCTGGCAGACAAAGACTGCTGCAGCGGTTCCTGATTCCTTTTCTATCTCAGACGCTCAGTTCAGATTTCATACCCTGATCTTCCGGGTGTGATGCAAGCAGCGGGTTGATCACTTCATTCAGGAAATCCTCAACCTGCTCTGAAGACCTTCCGGTAAAATCTTCCGGATTCAATTCACCTTCAATTTCCTCGCGGCTCAGTCCAAATAACGGATCGTTCTCAATGCGGGCAATCATATCATTTGGCTTGCCTTCCTGCTTGACTTCTGCAGCGGCCGCAATAGCATGCTCTCTCAGGCGCTCATGAAGCTCCTGACGATCGCCGCCTTTTTTTACTGCTTTCATCATGATATTCTCGCTGGCCATGAATGGCAGTTCTGCCATGACACGGCTGTGAATAACTTTGGGATATACAACCAGACCGTCAGAGACATTCAGAAGAATATTCAGAATGGCATCGGCTGCCAGAAATCCTTCTGCCATGGATATACGCTTATTGGCAGAATCATCCAGTGTTCGTTCAAACCACTGGGTTCCCGCTGTCATTGCCGGATTGAGTACATCGATCATCAGATAACGGCTGAGTGCACAGATCCGTTCGCATCTCATCGGATTGCGCTTATAAGGCATTGCTGAAGAGCCAATCTGATTCTTTTCAAATGGTTCTTCCATTTCCTTGAAATTTGCCAGCAGTCGTATATCGGTGGCCATCTTCATGGCACTCTGGGCAAGACCGGCAATTGCTGAAAGAACGTTATAGTCAACCTTGCGACTGTAGGTCTGGCCGCACACCGGTACTGCTTTTGCAAAGCCCATCTGAGCACATACATCCTGTTCCAGTGCTTTGACCTTTCCTGAATCTCCGTTAAACAGTTCAATAAAACTTGCTTGAGTTCCGGTTGTTCCCTTTACCCCTCTCAGCATCAGCTGATCGCATTGGTGATTCAGTTCATTGAGATCCATATAGAACTCATTCATCCACAGCGCAGCACGCTTGCCGACAGTTGTAAGCTGGGCAGGCTGGCAGTGTGTATAAGCAAGACACGGAAGATCCTTGTAAGCACTGGCAAACTGAGCAAGATTAGCCAGTACGCCAATCAGTTTCTTCTGAATCAGTTCCAGACCCTGCCTCATAATAATGACATCTGTATTGTCACCAACATAGCAGCTGGTTGCGCCAAGATGAATGATTCCCTTCGCCGAAGGACACTGCAGGCCATAAGCATAGACATGACTCATGACATCGTGGCGAACAAGTTTTTCTCTGGCTGCCGCATCTTCATAGTTAATGTCTTCCCTGTGTGCTTCCAGTTCCGCAATCTGTTCATCCGTAATCTCGATTCCCTGTTTCTTTTCTGCTTTTGCCAGAGCAATCCAGAGACGGCGCCAGGTCTTGAATTTATTGTCTTCTGAAAAGATATACTGCATCTCGTCGGACGCATATCTTGTGCTGAATGGTGAAATGTATCGATCATGTGATGCCATAGATGAGCCTCCTGTCTATTTTCTGAAGAAATTGACGCCGTTTTCAAACAGCGGCTGAATCCTGATTCCATCAATATTCCTGTAAAGCATATCGCCGCTTCGCTCCGTATGACCCATTTTGCCAAGGATACGGCCATCAAGAGATGAAATTGATTCAATGGCCATGACGCTGCCATTGGGATTATAACTCTGATCCATTGTCGGAACCCCATTCAGATCTGCATACTGCGCTGCAACCTGACCATTGCAAATCAATTTTTCCAGAAGTTTCTGTTCACAGACAAATCTGCCTTCACCATGACTGATCGGCATCATATGCACATCGCCAACTTTGCAGTCGGCAAGCCAAGGGGACAGATTGCTGGCAATGCAGGTATGCACCAGCATACTCTGATGACGGCCGATGACATTATAAGTCAGGGTCGGATCATCTTTGGAAATATCTCTGATCTCGCCATAAGGCAGAAGTCCCAGTTTTATCAGTGCCTGGAATCCGTTGCAGATACCAAGTATCAGACCATCGCGTTCATTCAGAAGCTGTCCCACAGCATCCTTGACCGACGGATTGCGGAAGAATGCAGTAATGAACTTTGCACTTCCATCCGGTTCATCACCGCCGGAAAACCCTCCCGGTAGCATCAGTATGTTTGCCGCATTGATTTCATGCACAAGCGCTTCACAGCTTCTGGCGACATCTGCCGGCGTCTGATTTCTCAGAACCAGCACATGCGGATCGCCGCCGGCTCTGACAAAAGCCTTTGCCGAATCATATTCACAGTTGGTACCAGGAAATACCGGGATAATGACTCTTGGTGTTTCCACGCGTACAGATGAATGCAGATGGCTGCTGCATTCAAAGCTGATCGGTTCAGCTGCTTTGTCTTTTCTGCGATACGGGAATACCGGTTCCAGCCTGTCTTCCCAGAGCTGCTGCAGATGCATGAGGTCAATGATCTCATCTTTAGTCTGCATGAGATATTCGCTGCATGTATGACCGATCAGTGTGCCCAGTTCCGCTTCCTTCAGTTCCAGAATGATTGCACCGGTGGATTCCTCAAACAGAGAAGCCGGATCAAAGTCTTCTGTGAACTTCAGACCAATCCGATTTCCAGTACACATCCTGAACAGTTCTGCCGCTGTGCTGCCATAGCCGCCCGTCGCTGCTGAGATAATCCTGCCATTCTCGTTCAGTTTTTCAACCGCATCATAATTCTTCAGAAGACTTTCTGAAGTAGGAATGCCATTTTCATATTCCGGCTTCAGCAGTACCACAGCACTGCCGGCATGCTTGAATTCCGGGCTCAGAACATACTTCACATTTCCGCACGCTGTCGCAAAACTGACCAGAGTGGGCGGGACATCAAGTCCCTCAAAGCTTCCGGACATACTGTCCTTGCCGCCAATAGCGCCAATGCCAAGACCCATCTGGGCATCCAGTGCGCCAAGCAGTGCTGCAGCAGGCTTGCCCCAGCGCTCTGCCTCACTGCCAAGATGTTCAAAGTATTCCTGGAAAGTCAGATACATATCCCGGTGTCTGAAACCGGCAGTTACAAGCTTGGTTACACTTTCCGCAACAGAACAGTAGGCACCTCTGTATGGATCTGCTTCCATCTGATATGGATTAAATCCCCATGCCATGCCAGAGCAGGTGGCGGTTTCTTTCTCAGTCGGCAGTTTAGCAGCCATTGCCATTGCTGGTGTCAGCTGGTACTTTCCGCCATATGGCATCAGTACCGTAGAAGCGCCGATCGTACTGTCAAAGCGTTCGCCAAGTCCTTTTTCGCTGGCAACATTCAGATCGCTGACCAGTGATTCCATCTTTTCTCTAAACGTATTCCCCGCCCACTGCGGCTGATATACGCTGCCGCTGACAATGTGCACGGTCGCATGACGGCTGGCACCGTTGGAGTTCAGGAATTCTCTCGACAGATTAACAATCGATACATTGTTCCAATTCTCAACCATCCGCTTTTCTGCAGTAACTTCTGCAACGATTGTCGCTTCCAGGTTTTCTTCTTCTGCAAGTTCAATAAATTTCTCTGCATCGGCTCTGGCAACTGCAGCAGCCATGCGTTCCTGGCTCTCACTGATTGCAAGTTCCGTACCGTCAAGACCTTCATACTTTCGGGTAACTTTGTTCAGGTCAATCTTCAGGCCATCTGCCAGTTCACCGATCGCAACAGAGACTCCGCCAGCGCCAAAGTCGTTGCATCGCTTGATCAGCCGGCACGCATCTTCTCTGCGAAACAGTCTCTGCAGTTTACGTTCAATCGGGGCATTGCCTTTCTGCACCTCGGCCCCGCAGGTTTCCAGACTTGAAAGCTTGTGTGCCTTGCTGGATCCGGTTGCACCGCCAATTCCATCTCTGCCAGTTCTGCCGCCGAGAAGAATGATGACATCACCCGGCTTCGGCTCTTCTCTGCGAACATGCGATTGAGGAGCAGCTCCAACTACAGCACCAATCTCCATACGTTTTGCCGCATAGCCCGGATGATAAAGTTCACTGACCTGACCGGTCGCAAGACCGATCTGGTTGCCATAGCTGGAATAGCCTGCAGCCGCAGTGGTTACGAGCTTGCGCTGAGGCAGCTTGCCCGCCATTGTTGCGGATACCGGCTTCAGTGGATCAGCCGCACCGGTTACGCGCATCGCCTGATACACATAGCTCCGGCCGGACAGCGGATCACGAATGGCTCCGCCGATGCAGGTTGCTGCACCGCCGAACGGTTCGATCTCTGTCGGGTGGTTATGAGTTTCATTCTTGAACAGGAACAGCCAGTCTTCGTCTCTGCCGTTCACATCACATTTGATCTTTACAGTGCAGGCATTGATCTCTTCGCTTTCATCAAGATTCCTGAGAATGCCGCGCTGTTTGAGCGCTTTGGCACCTATGGTCGCAAGATCCATCAGTGTTTCGTCTTTTCTGTCTCTGCCGGTTTCCCTGCGCAGCTGCAGATATCTCTCATATGCCTGCTGTACAATGGCATCATCAATTTTTACATCCTTAAGAATTGTCCCAAAGGTAGTATGACGACAGTGATCACTCCAATAGGTATCAATCACGCGAATTTCCGTAATCGTCGGATCGCGATGTTCTGACTTGAAATAGTCCTGGCAGAATGCAATGTCCGCATGATCCATGGCAAGGCCCTTTTCATTCCTGAATGTCTCAAGCTGTTCATCGCTGTAGGCGGAAAAGCCATTCAGCACTTCAACACCGGTCGGTACGCTGAACTTCATCTTGAGAGTGCTCACTTCTTCCAGTGATGCTTCTCTCGCTTCGACTGGATTAATGACATATTTTTTAACTGCTTCAATATCTGCTTCACTCAGTTCACCGTCAATCAGATAAACCTTGGCACTGCGTACATCCGGGCGTTCTCCCTGTGACAGCAGCTGAATGCATTCAGAGGCTGAGTCTGCCCGCTGATCAAACTGCCCTGGCAGATATTCAACAGCAAATACATGATCTGCTGAAGGAAGCTCATCATACACATTATCTACCGGAGGTTCGCTGAATATTGTACTGACAGACTGCCGAAACAGATCTTCACTGATATCCTCGGCATCATAGCGGCAGACCATGCGCAGCTGCCGGATTCCGGCAATGCCCAGAAGATCCTGCAGTTCTTTTTTCAGTGCTTCTGCTTCCACATCAAAGCCGGGTTTCTTTTC
>SABF01000345.1 GCA_009929095.1 Erysipelotrichia bacterium | reverse complement strand
ATGTAATTCATACCCTCCCTTGTAAGGGCTTCCCGTCTATTGTTGAAAAAAAGTGGCTCATCATCCTTAACATTGAATCGTCTTCTGTATCTATCGAGAAGCTTGCCAACTGACTTGTCGATTGGAACAATCCGCGTCTTCTTGCCTTTCCCATGAAGCACGAGAGTATACGGAGGACCGGCATTAAGCTCAAAGGAAAGGATCCCTGTTATCTCGGAGACCCTTCCACCGCTTTCATACATCAGTGAAATGATGCTCATGTCTCTAAGGTCATCTTCCTGGGAAGCATCAAAACCTGACAGCAATAGCCTGTAAGCTGCAACTGACAGGTAATTCATTGGCTTTGATTCGCATCTCTTATGCTTCAATTCAAGTATGGGGATGCAGGCAGAAAGAAGAGACGGCTCGCGGAAACTCAGGAATCTGAAGAAAGACTTGAGCGCTCCTAGTCTGTTGTTCCTTGTTGAGATTGATACTTTCTTTCCAGCCTCAAGCCAGTCAAGGAATGAACTCACACGTTCAAGACTGAAATCATCGATTGTCAGTTTCTCCGGTTTTAATCCCGCAGATGCAGAAAGGAACTCAATCACCTCGACGAAAGCATCCCTGTATGTCCTGACCGTATTAGGCGATGCGCCTCTCTGCATGGGAAGATAGTCGCCAAGGAATTTCGAAAGATAGAATGCAAGATTAGATTTCATTAATGATCCCCTCGTAAGTGCTGTGGCAGGAATCAAGGATTGAATTGAATCGCTCGCTGGCAAGCCTCAGATACCGCTCTGTGCCGTTGACGTTGGCATGCCCCATGTATGTGCTCAGATAAGGCAGGGAGCAGAATGCGTCCTCCCCTGCTTTTATCATCTTGTCAAGGGAATGGCATGCAAATGTATGTCTAAGGCTGTGGATGCTGATGCGTTGTCCTTTCTTCGGAGTGATGCCGGAAGCTGGAAGCAGATGAATCCTGAACGCGCCCTGAACGGTGACAGCCGCATATCGTTCGCTTCTTGGCGACCTGAAAAAGTATGTTCCATCCGTCTTTATGCGTTCCTCCTTATAAGCGGTCAGCCACCCATGCATGGAGTCATCGAAGGGTACGAGCCTTGATGCATTCTCTTTTGACTTGATCACGGTGATAATTCGATTTTCTAGATTGACATCCTCAATCCCCAGGCTCAATGCTTCCTCTATGCGAAGTCCTGTAGAATAAAGGAGCCTGAAAAGGGTGCTGTAGAATAACGTTTTTGATTCACTCTCCCTGTACCATTTGAAAGTATCCACTGCTTTAAAGAATCGGCTTATCTCATTTTCCGAGAAAACATATGGGACGAAGTTGCTTTCACTCCGGGTGATGCCTTCAGGCAGCAAGTAAATATCATTGCATCCGCTGTTTCTCAGGTAGATGGCCAGTTGCCTCAGAAGGCTTTCCATTCCTTTGATCGTCTCGGCCTTCTTCCCTTGGTGGAGGTGTAGGAATCCTTCTACTGCTTCTTTCGTCATGATTGCATTGCATCCGTTTCTTGCAGCAAGATATTGGCTCAGCGCATTCAGCCTGCATATTACGCCCTGACATATCTTTTGTCCTATTGCCCGCTTGTATTTCACGTATCCGCTGAAAAGCATTCTGTAAGGTGATGCGAAACAGTCTTCAGTGGTTTTCATATGAAGGAACCTCCAGAGCCAGTTTTCTCAGTTCATTGATGCTTATGGAGAGGTATTGCCGTGTCGTGTTCATGTTCTTGTGCCCGAGAATGCTGGTGATGATCGGAAGCGGTGTGTCATTCCGAAGAAGCCGCGTTGCGAAGGAATGTCTTAATG
>SABF01000344.1 GCA_009929095.1 Erysipelotrichia bacterium | reverse complement strand
CCATTAATCTTCGAATTATGGGAAGATCAAATCTGCCGATGCTGAAACTTAATACAATTTTCAAAAATCTGATAGCTGTTACCGGTTTAGATAACAACACTGCCTCCCTTCTGATCGGACTGATTGTAGCAGCAGCTGCGATTGCGGTTATGTACTGGTATTTTGGAACCGAAATCGGCTCAGCAATTCGTGCAACTGGATCAAATGAATCAATGGTACGTTCACTTGGAGTAAATACCGACACAACAAAGATTATTGGTCTTTCCATTTCCAATGCACTGGTCGCACTCAGCGGCGCTCTGGTTTCGCAGTCTCAGGGCTATGCAGATGTTAAACAGGGAATTGGTGCAATTGTAATTGGTCTGGCAAGCATCATTATCGGTGAGACAATGATTCGCAAACATACAAACTTTGCTCTGCGTCTCGGAATGATTGTGATTGGTTCTATTATCTATCGTCTGGTAATTGCAATTGTACTGCAGCTTGGTTTGAATACAGATGATTTGAAGCTTTTTTCAGCAATACTGGTTGCCCTTTTCCTGACCGTCCCGGTATTCATGAATGGCAGAAAAAAGTCAGGAGGTGCAAAACATGCTTGAAATCAATCATGTATCAAAAACATTCAATATTGGCACAGTAAATGAAAATAAAGTATTGAATGATATTTCCCTTACGCTCAATGATGGTGATTTTGTTACTGTTATCGGAGGCAATGGCGCCGGTAAATCAACAATTCTGAATATGATTGCCGGAATGTATCCTGTAGATTCCGGAAGTATCATTATGGATGGAGTTGACATAACGAAAATGCCGGAATACAAACGAGCAGCCTATATTGGCAGAGTGTTTCAGGATCCACTGAAAGGCACGGCTGCTGATATGGAGATTGGCGAAAATCTTGCTATGGCAAACCGTCGAGGAAAACGGCGCACACTGAAATGGGGAATTACTGCCGAGGAGAAAGAACAGTTTACAAAGGAACTCGCAGCACTTGGACTTGGACTTGAAAAGCGTATGGATAATAAAGTCGGTCTGCTCTCCGGAGGCCAGCGTCAGGCAGTTACATTGCTGATGGCATCTCTGAAGAAGCCAAAACTGCTTTTACTGGATGAGCATACAGCAGCTCTTGATCCAAAAACTGCAAAGAAAGTTCTTGATTTAACACAGGATATTATTCGTCGTGATCAGTTGACATCGCTGATGGTGACACACAATATGAGGGACGCTATTATGATTGGAAATCGCCTGATCATGATGTATGAAGGAAAGATTATTTATGACGTACGCGGTGATGAGAAAAAAAGTCTAACAGTTGATGATCTTCTCAACCGGTTTGAAGAGGCAAGCGGTGAAGAATTCTCAGATGATAAAGCTCTTCTGACACACTAAACCCGGTGCTTTACAGCATCGGGTTTTCTTTGCCACAGATACGCTCCTTTAGTCTTTTTGTCAGCGTTGTATTTCTGCAATGATGCTCAAGAGTTTCTATGCCCCTGCGGAATGCTTCCATTTCGCCAAGAAGAACCAAAGACTGCCTTGCTCTTGTTATGCCTGTATAGATCAGCTTTCTCTGCAACATGTTTCTTTGCCTGGAGATAATAGGCATGATGACAATTGGATATTCACTTCCCTGCGATTTATGAATGGAGATGCAATAGGCAAGAGTAATGTTAGGCATGTTGTCTGCTGTGTAATATACCGGGATACTGTCAAAGACGACACAGAGTGTAGTCTGATGTGTTTCACTCTGTTCGGCATCTTCTATTTCAGTCAGAATCCCGATGTCACCATTATATACATCGTCATCTGTCTGATT
>SABF01000343.1 GCA_009929095.1 Erysipelotrichia bacterium | reverse complement strand
ATGAAGAACTGATGTCTCTAGATGCTGGTACTGTCGCCAGGATTGCACTGCCAATTCCGACAATGGAAGAGGAGACTCCAAAGAAGAGTGAAGAAACGCATGAGTAGATGCGGAAAAGAAAGAATAAAAACGTTAAAAAAGGTAAGTAAAACTGTTCATTCCTGCATTGCTTCTACAGTATGCTCTAATTACGTGACATTTACCGGCTTTGGATTTTAGGCAATAGCGAAACAAATCAAAATTGAAATCAGTGCTCAGGATTGATCCTGAATGTCACTGATCTTTTCTGGTTGGATTTATCGATCGAGGAGATCAATGTGACTCAGAAGATAACCTTCTCTGACTCCGGTGGCTGAAATGCGAATCATACTTGCCTGAAATTGATCGGCAATCTCAAGAATCATGTGAATTCCGGGAAGCAGAAGTCCATGTCGGGCAGGATCGACCAACTTGTTCATCGCTCTAATAACGGTGATATCTTGATTCTTTAGCTTTTCATACAGCTGTTTCAGGTCGTCTGTTTTCATAAATGAACCGCTGTGAAACAGCTCATCAGTCAGCAGGCCGGCTGCCCGGCAGGTTCCGCCAATTCCGATCAGCGTCGGCCAGCAGCGGTTCAGTGACCTAAAGCTGATTTTTGCTTTTATCAAAGCATTTCTGCAGTCCGGGGTATCAAGCGGAAGATGAGAAAGTCTTACACAGCCAAGAGGGATGCTGATGGCATCTATGATATCGCCATCATGAAATGAAATCAGTTCTGTGGAACCGCCACCGACATCAAAAGCTGTTCCCTGCATAATATCCGGATAAGTCAGACGGCTGCCGTAAAAATCATATTCAGCTTCCTGATGTCCGCTTAGCGGTTCGACAATAAATCCAGTGCAGCTCAAAGCTTTCAGAAACTCTTTCTGGTTGCTGATGTTTCTTGCCGGCTCTGTTACGAATGCATAGCGAAAAGGGGTTCTTCGTTTATCCAGTTCACTGTCAAAGATTCTGAGTGCCAGACATGCTTTCTGGATTCCATCATCACTGATTGAGCCATTCTGCACCGAATCAATCAGATGCACTGGCTTGGAAACATGGAATACCTGGTTTGGAATTCCGTCCTTCATTTCATATACATTCAGGACTATCGTGTTGGATCCGATATCTACAATCCCATATTCTCTCATCATTTCCGCTTCTCCCCATTATTGATAGAAGAAATCATATCAACATGCCAGCCTCAATGCTATAATGATTTCAGAAAATACGGAGGAATTTCATGTATAAGCGTGTCCTGTTGAAGCTGAGCGGAGAGGCTCTTTCCGGCAGCGAGAAGAACTTTGACCCGGAAGTGCTCCATCGTCTAGCTCAGGAACTGAAGGAAGCACATGATACTGGAATTGAAATTGCAATTGTAGTTGGCGGCGGAAACTTTATCCGCGGCAAGAATGTAGCTGAGATCGGCATCGACCGCGTCCAGGGCGACTACATGGGTATGCTTGCTACAATCATCAATGCTCTGGCAGTTCAGGCAGCGCTTGAAGGTGTGGGGGTTGAGACCAGAGTGCAGACGGCAATTGATATGCCGAAAGTCGCCGAGCCATTTATTCAGAGAAGAGCAGTTAGGCATCTGGAGAAGGGCAGAATTGTCATCTTTGGCGGCGGAACGGGAAGTCCATTCTTCTCAACAGATACGACTGCAGCACTCAGAGCTTCCGAGATCAAGGCAGATGTGATCCTGATGGCAAAGAATGGGGTTGATGGGGTATATTCGGCAGATCCTAAGAAGGATCCAACAGCGACCAAATACAGCAAATTAACCTATATGGATC
>SABF01000342.1 GCA_009929095.1 Erysipelotrichia bacterium | reverse complement strand
GTATAGGGGTTCCCTTCACAATCGTGGCGGCAATATCTGGTGCAGCGCTTATCTGGTTCATCTGGGCATAATAAATGAATAGGATTCACATTTGCTGAACTTGTTTCTGCTATAATTACTGGTGTAATGAATGAGAATAAGCATAAAATTTTAAATATCTGCATTTCAAAATTGGACTGGCTGTTTCTGGCTCTGATCAGCGCGGTCCTTTTGTTTGGACTTCTGCCGCGATCCAGTTATCTTTCCTTTAGGACGGGTACGGAACATTTTGGATCATCTTCCGGGAATGATGATTCAAATGGAGACATCATTTCAATTACCGGAACCTATGATAAGGTGACTCGAGAAGGCAATTCTCGCATCAGTCTGAAGGGATCAGGAAGTTCTGCAGATACTGTGACACTGCGCACTACAACCAAGGATTACACGGCTTTCTTTGATTTCGGTTTTGAAAATGCCGGCGGAGTGAGCACGAATGCTCAGGACAGCGAATATCTATCAAGAGCGACGCTTGAGGCATTTGAAGTAAGCTCTTATATTGATCATCCGAATAATCCTTATTTTATGACTTCCTCATTCTCTGATCTGGTCAGCCGATATATCAAAGATGGCTATTGTATTCTGTTTGCGGTGAAAGGTGACAGTACCATCGGCTGGGATGATGACATGCAGCAGAAGATGGAGTCTCTGGGGTTTGATTACACACCGGCAAACGGCGGCAGATATGGCAGTTTCATCGGCTACACTTACCAAGGTGAGGCTTGGAGCACCGGCAGTGATCATTCTTCTGCCGCATGGAAAACGATTGGTTCCAGACGATTCTATCTGTCCAGTGCAGGAATCTATTCCGGCAATAAATCCATGGTCAAACTCGAAAATAAGGAACTGAGCTCTGATGAAAATGGGATCTGCGTGATCGCTTATGACATAGAGAATGATCAGCTGATTGACAGTGTTGTCTACCATACTAATACTGAAAATCCATCTATGTCGCGGGCAGATCGGCTTTTCTATACCGAATACGTCACACAGTATCGTTCAGCTCTGCTGGAGCAGGCAAGGGCTTATACCGGCGTGTTCTATCAGTTTCAGGCTGTCGTCTGTATTATTTTTGCTTTTATGCTCAATCTGCTTCGCATTGATCTGAAAAATGTGAAGAAATTTGCTGAAGGGAATATCCCTTTGAAGAAGTGGTATCTGATCAGAAGACAAATCGGACTGTCATTTTTGTGCGTATTGGCAGCAGGGGCGGATACCGGACTTGGTTATCTTCTGAATGAATTCAATGGAGTGACAATTGACCAGCTGCTGTTTCACATGAATACAAATCTGAATGGCACCAACTGGTCTGATTTTAATTCGTTATTCTGCAGTCTTGCTGTGCGATGCGGAATTGCTCTTGCAGTATCTTTGCTCTGGTCACTGCTGATGCATTATGTCATTCTGAAGAAAACTTCCAGAAGGAAGCTGACTGTCGGACTGTCAATTCGCTGGAGTGCAGTAATGTGCACATTGCTGTCTCTATTTCTCACAATTCAGTGTTTTTGGAATTCTTTCTATGTCAATGATTTTCTGGCAGCTCAGCAGTTTAATTCCATACTGTATGAAAAATATTATGTAGATACTGCCAATGCAGAAATAGAATTCCCGGAAGAAAAGAAAAATCTGATTTTCATCTTTATGGAATCAATGGAGATTTCAGCGGCAGATGAGATATCAGGTGGAGGAAAGAGTTTTAATGCGATTCCGGAATTAACGGATTTGGCGCTGAAATATGACAATTTCAATGGTGATTCTGATAAGTTGAATGGAGCGATTC
>SABF01000341.1 GCA_009929095.1 Erysipelotrichia bacterium | reverse complement strand
GTATCGAAGGAAGGAGACTTTTGTGCATCTACCAATATTCGTGATTTTTCAATTGTGACCGCGTCTGAAAAACACCCTGCAGAAGTATTCCTGGTAAATCGAATTGAAGGGAAAACAGTGTTTTCAAAGCCATCTGATAAGTGGATGGATGCTTATATGCGGGAACGGATGAAGCCAATATACAGAACATGATTAAGAAATTCTTAATCAGCATCGGATAATTCTAATTGGCAACCAGATGAAAAGTAGTCTAAAATAATATTATATGTCACTGAGGGGGTAATTCATGGCAGATAAAAAAGATTTTCTTGGCCAACTGGCACAGGAAGCAGATGACAAGAAACATGGGAAAACAGCTTCCATAGACAGTGTTTCTAACTTTGTGTCCAGACATCAGGGGGCAGTCGCCAATCTTGATGAAGATGAAAATGAATATCCTGATGCAGAACCGACAGTGCAGAAGGCCCGGCAGACGATAAGTCCGGTAAAACCTGCACCAGTCTATCAGTATGAGACTGAAGAGGAAGAAGATAGAGAAGACGAGGATACAGAAGATACCAATGAACCATCACGTGGGAATTCTTCTGCACCGGATGCTTTTCAGGAAGAAAAGCGTGAGAAGATCGAGAAGAAGCCGATTCATTTCTCCAAGGGGGCAATTATCGGCGGTGCTGTTGCACTGGCACTGATTGGCTTTTTGGTTTAGTTCTTCTTACTCAGAGCATCTATTTCCGTACCAAACTTTGTCGGCAAGACATTGGATGATGTATCCAGCTGGGCAAAGCAGAACCAGATAAGCAATTCAGCAATTGCGACTACTTCTCCTGAATACAGCATGGACTATGATTCCGGAGTTATTGTCAAACAGAGTCTTTCTGAAGGAACCTTGATAAAGAAAGACACCCCAATATCCATTACTCTCTCGCAGGGACCGAATCCGAATGATGCACTAGACTTCCCGGATATCAAGAGCATGACACAGTCAGAGATCACTGACTGGATTGCGAACAATAAACTGCTGAAGACAAAAGTAACTACGCAGTACAGCACAATCGTTGCTAATGGCGGTGTTATTTCCTATGATCTGAAGAACACGGCAGAAACAGACTTTACCAGAGGATCATCTCTTTCAATTGTCTGCTCGAAAGGACCTGCACCGACTGGCCAGGTTACCGTTGAAAACTATGTTGGCAAAACTTATTCAGAATTGCAGACTTGGGCAAGCAATAAGAAGGTTATGCTGAACAAACAGTCTGAATTCAGTACAAATGTTGAAGCTGATCGGATTATTTCTCAGAGTGTTGCGGCAGGTCAGACAATGAATGAAGGGGATACCCTGACAGTCGTTGTTTCCAAAGGAAAAGGTGTAATTATTCCTAACCTGGTTGGATATACAAAGACTCAGCTTGAAGCATGGATCGCTGGAGCAGGGAAATCAGTTACAGTGATTCCAAAGACGGTTTACAGTTCTTCGTTAGTCGGCACGGTTCTTGCCCAGGATGTTCCGGCAGGATCGCAGGTAGAATCGGGAACTGTCCTGACACTGACAACATCGCTGTATCTGCCTATTATGGAAACAACATCCAATCAATGGCTTGGCAAGGATTTTATGGAACTCAAGAACTGGGTTGATGAAGCCAATGCAAATGGTGCAAGCATTCAGGCCGGAGAATATGGGGACTATCAGTACAGTGAATGTTCAGATACGTATAAAACACCAGGAATGATCATTGCTTATGCATGCATATACGGAACGAGTGACAGCATATCCAATGGCTGCACCAGACCGCTGACAACCAGTTCAAGAATTGCGTATAAAGTT
>SABF01000340.1 GCA_009929095.1 Erysipelotrichia bacterium | reverse complement strand
CAACACTGCCGCAGTGCCGATCAGGATCGAGAGAACGACAGCGATGATTCCGAGGATGTAAGTGTTTTGGGGGGACGGCGGCGGCTCATTCCCTGCGTCGTACAATCCGGCATACGCGGCGACTGCCGAAACTCCGAAGGTAAGTATGCAAAGCGGCTTCTTCATTTCATCTGTCATATCAATCATATCCTCCTATAGACATAAAAACTCCCATCTCCAAATAGGGACGAGAGCTGTTCTTCGTGGTACCACCCTAGTTCACGGCCTGTGATTCCTGCCGCCTTCTTTTAA
Organism: Erysipelotrichia bacterium; assembly: GCA_009929095.1. GTDB lineage: Bacteria > Bacillota_I > Bacilli_A > Erysipelotrichales > Erysipelotrichaceae > Bulleidia. The sequence goes on along the minus strand of SABF01000340.1, from coordinate 1,533 downwards.
AGCCGGTAACGTCGGCATTACGGGGTCTTGGGAGCTCTTGGCGTTCTGTCTTCTGTCCTGTTTCTTTTCACCAAATCAGAAACTCTCTTGATAGAACTTACGTAACAGCGCGTTCTCCTTCATTGACTGCACGGATATTTTAACATGAACCACAATGAAAACAAGGCGTATTTACGCATTATTTCCAGCAGAATTCACACTGCTGTACGCTTTCAGAAAACTGATCATGATTTTCATTTTTGAGAAAAGTGAAATCGCTGTATAATTCATGAAGTATTTGAAGGAGAACATCAGATTATGGCAAAACTATATTTTTATTACGGTGCAATGGGCAGTTCCAAGAGTGCCAATGCACTGATGGTGGATTACAACTATCAGGAACGCGGGCAGAATGCTCTGCTTTGCAAGACCGGTACCGATACAAGAGATGGCTCCAAAGTGATCCATTCCAGAATCGGCCTTTCGAAAGAGTGCATGCTGCTGAGTGATGTATGCATGCTGAGCGATCAGCAGCTGACTGAATATGATGCAATCATCTGTGATGAAGCCCAGTTTGCCACAACTGAGCAGATTGATTTTCTTGCCCATTGTGTAGACTATCTGAATATTCCAGTCCTCTGCTATGGGCTGCGAACCGACTTCCAGATGAACTTCTTTGAAGGCAGTGCCAGACTGATGGCTGTTGCAGATGATATTCGTGAGATTAAAACGGTATGCTGGTGCGGCCGTAAGGCACTTTGCAATGCCCGATATAATGAACACGGAATTATTCGGGAAGGTTCTCAGATTTATCTTGGAGCTAATGACAGTTACATTGCATTATGCCGAAAGCATTTCCTAGAAGGGAAACTCACGTCTGATGATCCCGGTGATGCTGCCAGACATCAGCAGATCAGTCTTGAAGAACTGCAGGAGGAAGATCAATAAATCTTCCTCTTTTTATTCATGCATATTGTTTGATTATCGGCTTTCATTTAGAATGATATCGTTTATGGACACTTCTAAAATCACAAATACTCTGGTTGCCCTTGTCGTTGTACTTGCCTTTGCACTTTGCGGAGGTGTTTTCTATCTCATTGAGAATAACGGCAGCCCGGCGCAGGCAGATCCAGTTCCTTCAGCCAGTGCATCCGCACTGCCATCCGCTTCGGCAAAACCATCCGCTTCCGCAGAACCTTCTGCCTCTGCAGAGCCTTCCGCATCTGCCAGCGCTTCGGCAATTCCGAGTGCCACTCCTAAACCAACGCCAACTGCATCACCTGCCCCGACTCCGACTGTACTGCCTCAGGCAGTGCTGACTCTTGGCAGCACAGATGTGTCGTCCATCAATGGTGCTGAAGCCGTCGTTGCAGTGACTGCGTCTGAGGGGGCAGCAATTACCGTCACTACCAGCAGTGCAAATATCACGTACTGGCTGGAACCTGGCACACTGTATATTTATCCGAAGGAAAGCGGAACTGTAACGGTTACCGCATCCGGTGCAGCTTATCAGCCTGTATCGCAGAAGATCAATGTAACCTATGTTGTTCAGGC
>SABF01000339.1 GCA_009929095.1 Erysipelotrichia bacterium | reverse complement strand
AAACATATCAAAATCTTTTTCATAGTTCTCATTTTAACATTGCTGAAGAGGAATGTCTTTGCCGCAGATGTATAAAAGCGCCCGGCATCTGCCAAAGCGCTGATCTGTCTATGCTGTTTTGACTGCTGGAGTTCTTGCAATATGAAGCAGACGCATAGAATTCAGTACACAGAGCATTGCAACTCCGGTATCCGCAAATACTGCCATCCACATATTGACCAATCCAAATGCGCCCAGTATGAGAATCACCAATTTTACGATAATTGCAAAATAGATATTCTGTTTTGATATCTTAAGAATTCTGCCTGCACTGATGATGGCAAGGGCAATCTTAGACGGCTGATCATCCATGATAACAACATCGGATGCTTCAATTGCCGCATCACTGCCAAGTCCCCCCATGGAAATCCCTACATCTGCCGCTGCAATCACCGGTGCATCATTGACACCGTCGCCAACAAAAGCAATGGTCCCCTTCTTCCGAATTGCATTGACCGCATTGACCTTATCATTCGGAAGACAGCCGCCGATCGCCTGATCGACATGAAGCTTTCTTCCGATCTCCTCAGTGATTCCCTGGGAATCCCCCGATACAAGAGCACACATTCTTCCAGCCTCATGCAGATCTGCAACAGCCTGTATGGCATCCGGTTTCAGCTGATCCCTGAGAATCAGGCAGCCCTCATATTTTCCATTTCTTGAGACATACACGAGTGTTCCAGCATCCAAAACCTCTTCGAATACGATTCCACTGTCTTTCATGAGTCTGGCATTGCCGGCAAGAACGAGCTCATCATTCTGTTTTACTGAAAGACCGCGGCCGGCAATCTCCTGCACTTCTGATATCTCTTCATCTTTAACTGCAGCACCGCTGGCCTGGCGAATTCCATCTGCAATAGGATGGTTGGAATGATGCTCTGCATATGCCGCATCTTTCAGCACCTGATCCTCACTGACTCCCTGAGCCGTTATGATCTTTTCCACTGCAAACTTTCCGGATGTCAGTGTTCCCGTCTTGTCCATCACAACCGTCTGCACATTGGCCAAAGCCTCAATTACATTGGACCCTTTTACAAGTACACCACGGCTGGATAACCCGCCGATACCGGCAAAAAAGGACAGAGGAATGGAAATAACCAGGGCGCATGGACAGGAAATAACCAAGAATATGCATGCCCGCTCAATACCAGCATTGATGCCGCCGCCAGTCAAAGCAGTGATGATGGCAACTGCAGCGGCTGCCGACACAACTGCCGGTGTGTACACTCTCGAGAATTTTGTTATAAACTTTTCAGTATTGGCCTTATGCGATTCCGAGTTTTCCACCAAATCAAGAATTCGTCTGACCGTGCTATCTTCATATTCCTTCGTGACTTGAATCTCCAGTACACCGCTCTGATTGACAGCACCGCTGATCACTTCATCACCTGCATCTACGTCTCTCAGCTTTGATTCGCCGGTAAGAGATGCAGTATCAAGACTCGAAGCACCTTTGATGATGCTGCCGTCCAGAGGAATCCGTTCACCGGGGAGTACCCGTATCGTATCGTCAATCTTCACTTCGGAGGGATCTTTTCTTTCATAGTTGCCATTCGTGAGTACCATGGCAAAGTCAGGACTGATATCCATCAGTTCCCCTATGGACTTTCTGGACTTCTCAACAGCCATGTCCTGAAAGTATTCTCCTATCTGGTAAAACAGCATGACACCGGCTGCTTCTTTCCAGTCTCTGAGATACAGTGCTGCAATTGTAGCCACGGACATCAGAAAATGTTCATCAAACACTTTGCCGCGAATGATATTGCGGAATGCCGCAGTCAGCACATCAC
>SABF01000338.1 GCA_009929095.1 Erysipelotrichia bacterium | reverse complement strand
CAGGACTCATACTGCCGTACGATTTGTCACAAGCTTCATGACCAGTGAGGAGAATATACAGAAACTGATCAAGGCGCTCTGAAGAAATGCAGCAATTCCGAAGATACGGAACTGCTGCATTTTTATAATGCGTTCTGCTGTTTCTGAATGAGTGTCCTTCTCAGCCAGCTGCTTCCTTCAAATTGCGGATCAATTCATCCGAAATCAGTTCCCCGCTCTGACTCATAGCCATCAGGATACCGCCGCCCAGCGGTGGCAGCACCGGTACAATCAGGTCACAGCCAATTGATCTAAGCCGTTTCTGAAGCGGATTGATGATCAGAGAGCCGGTCGCGAATACACCGCCGGAAAAAGAAACTGCAGTCGGTTCCGCAAAGTTCCCCTGCTCCTTGATTGCCCGAACTATTTCAAACAGTTCCTCGGCCGCATGTTCAAAGATATCCAGTGCAAAAGGATCCTTCTCGAGTGCCAATTCATATACATCGCGGGACATGGACGCTATATGATCACGAGCACAGTCCCATTCCCCTATGACTAATTTCAGCATCTGCTGCGGAGAACTCAGATGATAGCGTTCCATCATATGATCATAGAGAATCGTCCGCTTCTCTCTTCCATCTGCCTGCTTGGTAAAATGCTGAAGCAGAAGACATGCCATCCAGTAGGCACTTCCCTCATCGCCGCCGAACAGATGATGCCAGCCGCCAACTCTTATTCGCTTTTCTTCCAGATCTGCACCCAGACCAATGGAGCCAGTGCCGGAAATCAGATGAATGCCGGATTTCCCTACCAGTGATCCGGCAATTGCATTTTCAGAATCATTGCCCAGATATACACCGCAGTTCGGCAGAGCTTCCCTGACTGCAGTCTTCACTTTTTCCATGTCTTCCGGGATATCCCCATAGCCCGCCATGGCAATGTAGGTTTCCATCTGGTCCGGCCATATGCCGGATTCTTCCATGATCGTTTTTGTCCCCGTCTTTAAAATCCGGATCACATGTTCCAATCCGCATACGATATAGTTCCCAGGTCCCTGGGTTGTAAATGCCAGTCTTCTGCCCTCTCCATCGGTCAGAAGAAAATCTGTCCGAGTTCCGCCGCAGTCAATACTGAGATAGCTGCTCATGATTTCCAATGTCTCCTTGCACAGGCTTTATATAACACGGATTCCGTCCCAAAAACCGTCGAAATCAAAATCAGAAATTCGAATTCTTTGTTTCTCTATACTGATTCAGCAGTTGAAATATACAAACAGCATGCGATCCTTGCCATTCATATCCTTCAGGATTTCAAAGCGGGCATCCGGCAATGTCTCTTTGACCAGCGCACTCATTCGCTCACGCTGATTCCAGCCCATTTCAAATGCCATGAATGCTCTGGGTTTCAAAAGACTTCGGCAATTCTGAAATATTTCCCGGTAGAACTTCAATCCATCAGTTCCGCCGAACAATGCCACATGCGGTTCAAAGTCCACAACTGATTTTTCCATCTCTTCTCCGCTTGGAATATACGGCGGATTGGAGATCAGAACATCCAGTCTTTTGCCCTGTTCCAAGAGCGGCTTCAGCATATCTCCAGCTGTGAATGTGATATCAGCCTCATTCAGCTCAGCGTTCTTTCTGGCTGTTGCCAGTGCTTCTTCTGAGATATCTGTAGCTGTCATGGAAATCTTCGGTTCCTCTTTTGTCAGTGCGATCGCAATGGCGCCGCTGCCGGTGCCAACGTCAGCACATTCCAGCTTTTCCGCATCCGGAAAGCAGGTATCCATACGTGACAGAATATGTGCACACAGTTCCTCGGTCTCACTTCTTGGGATCAGTACATCTTCATTGA
>SABF01000337.1 GCA_009929095.1 Erysipelotrichia bacterium | reverse complement strand
AATTAAAGCAGAGTTTGAACAGATTTATGAATGCTTTGTCTTTGTTCTTTAGCAGATGCCTGATAAGTGTGATGAGCTGCATGTATGCCGCAGATCTCTGCACGGGCAGCTGCTGATTTTCTGGAGGGCTAAATGATTCATGATAACAAATAATAAAATTCTGATTGTAGATGATAACGCTGCCAATCGTGGAGTTTTAAATAGGATTCTGACTGGCGAAGGATATGAGACTGCAGAGGCAGAAAATGGTCAGCAGGCACTTGAAATTCTGCAGAATAGCAGAACAAAGATTGCGCTGGTACTGCTGGACCTGATTATGCCGGTGATGGATGGATATGAACTGCTTCGAAAGATGACGGAAGCAGGGATCATTTCGTATGTCCCAGTAATCGTCACAACAGGAAATAATGAAAATAACGCAGAACTGAAATCACTGGAAGCGGGCGCGTCCGACTTTATTGTGAAACCGTATAATGCAAAGCTGATCATCCATCGCGTCAACAGTATGCTCCGGCTGTTTGAAAATGCCAGACTGCTGAGTCAGCTTGAAACAGATAAGCTTACCGGGATGCTGACTGCGGAATTCTTCTATCGGCATGCAGAAGAAATGATGATGGAAAATCCAGATACTCAGTATGAAATCATCTGTTCGAATATTGAGAATTTCCGTGTTGTTAACATCAAGTATGGCAAAGATACCGGAGATCGGCTTCTGAAGTTCGTTGCAGAGGATTGTAAAAAACATGTCGGGGAGGACGGCCTGTGCGGGAGACTGAGCGCTGATGTATTTGCAGTGCTTCGCAAGCAAAAGCTGATGAAGACTCAGGAAGAAATTGCAAAGCGGATTTCTGAAGCACATCAGAATTCACCGGTGCGTAATTATATCATCCAGTTTGGTATCTATCGGATCAGCGACAGAACATTGCCGGTATCGGAAATGTGCGCCCGGGCACAATTGGCAATCGAATCGATCAAACATAAGTTTGGCGTTTACTGCGCTGTATATGATGATGTATTCCGTGATCGGATGATCCGGGAACATCAGCTGAATGATATTAAGGAACAGGCATTGCGGGAAAAGCAGTTCAATGTATATCTGCAGCCCAAGCATGACACAAACTCCGGTGAAATCTGCGGTGCAGAAGCATTGGTTCGCTGGCTTCATCCGGAACTTGGTTTTATTTCACCAAAAGAATTTATTCCGCTGTTTGAGAAGAACGGGTTTATCTGTGTGCTCGATTATTATGTCTGGGAGGCTGTTTGCTCTACGCTGAAGCAATGGAAAGAAGAAGGAAGAAAACTGATTCCAATCTCCGTCAATGCGTCAAGAGTTGATTTCAATGATAATAATCTTGCGAATCTGATCTGTCAGCTGACAAAGAAATATGATATTCCGATTGAGATGCTTCATCTGGAAGTGACAGAGACAGCATATACGGAAAATCCCCAGCAGATCATTGCTCAGATATCACAGCTGCGGGCTATGGGCGTCATCATTGAAATGGATGATTTCGGCAGTGGGCACTCTTCTTTAAGCATGTTAGCAAAAATGCCTGTAGATGTTTTAAAGTTGGATATGAAGTTTGTGCAAACGGAGCAACAGACCTTAAATGGCAAGGGTATCATGAACTTTGTTATTAGCCTTGCTAAGTGGATGAATTTAATTGTGCTAGCAGAAGGGGTGGAAACCTCTGAGCAGATTGCACTGCTACGCTCCATGGATTGTAATTATGTGCAAGGGTATTATTATGCCAAACCAATGGCTGTTACAGATTTCTTGCGGCTTTTAAAAAGTTCTTATGTGGCTCAAATAAGAAATGAGCGTATCGGTGGAACTA
>SABF01000336.1 GCA_009929095.1 Erysipelotrichia bacterium | reverse complement strand
GGCTCCGAAAGCCGATGAGCTCTGGGCAAAGCGCAAGGAAGAAAAAGCTGCTGAGCGTGCTGAGAGAGAAGCAGAATCAAAAAAGGACTGATGATTTGATTACCCAGGATATCGGTGTATTTGCGATATCCTTTTTGCTGTCAGGTTATAATGGATGGGTCGAAATGGAGACTGATATGATTAAGAAACTGACAATGATGATCGCTGACATTGACGGAACAATGGTAAATGATCAGAGACAGATGATGCCTGTTACAAGAGAAGCCATTGGAATACTTCATGACCATGGTGTAATCATTGGCATTGGGTCCGGCAGGCCGGTGGACCAGCACATGCTGTCCATGTGTGAGAGTTATGAACTGAAGCATCAGTTTGATGTGTTCATCGGAATGAATGGCGGTGAAATATATGATCGTACGCACGAATGGCGCGATTCATTCTTCATGCTGAAGAAGCAGTACATCCGGGAAATTATCGAGATGATGAAGCCGACCGGTCTGCATCCATTCATATATGGACATGATGAAATGGTATGTGCCGTGATGGATGAGCAGATGTATGCGGCCGGACAGCGCAACCAATCACCGGTTCGCATTGCTGCGGATATTTCAAAACTGTGGGCAGAAGACAATCATAAACTGCTGTACCGGGTGCCGGATCCGGACCGGATGCCAGAGTATGAAGCTTTTGCGGCTGCTCATCCAAGTCCGAACTATCAGTACTTCAAAACCAATCCGGTAATGCTGGAATTTCAGGATCCCCGGGTCAATAAGGGTGCCGGACTGCTGTCACTGTGCAGTCATATGAATATCCCGACGGAGGAAGTTATGGCATTTGGCGATACGACGAATGACAATCAGATGCTGAAAACAGCCGGCTGGGGTGTGTGCATGAAGAATGGTACGGCAGACACAAAGGCATATTCGGATGCCGTGACGGATACTACAAATGAAGAGGATGGATTGGGCAGGTATCTGATGGAGTACTGGATCCGACCGAATCACTGGGATTGAGATCAGAAACAGAAGCCGTATCAGTGATGATATGGCTTTTATTTACCCGGGCTGAGCAAAAACCAGCATGCTATAATGATTTTACAGAAGGAACAGAGCGATGGACAGAACAGAGCTATTCGACAATTATGCAGCGATACTGAATGAGGAACTGATCCCGGCGTTTGGCTGTACTGAACCGATTGCCATCGCGTTCTGTGCGGCAAGGGCGAAGGAAGTGCTGGGCTGTATTCCGGATCGTGTCAAAATTGAGGTCAGCGGAAATATTGTCAAAAACGTTAAGAGCGTTGTGGTTCCCAATACTGGCGGACAGAAGGGGATTGAAACGGCAGCCGCGGCCGGCATCATTGCCGGGGATCCTGCACTGGGATTGGAAGCGATCGCCAGTGTGACAGATGCACAGAAGGAACAGATCAGAGAATATCGCAGAAATACGGAAATTAAAGTACTTCCAATGAACAACTGCGACAAACTCGATATTCTCATTACTGAATATGCTAAAGATGAACAGGCTGCAGTCCGCATCAGCGGCAGACATACCAGCATTGTTTACATTTCCAGAAATGATAAAGTGCTGCTGGACCTGAAGAAGAAAGAACAAATCTGCAGTCATCAGGCAGACCGCTCTTGCATGAGCGTGGATTCGATCGTAGATTATGCAAGACATGGAGATCTTTCCAAAGTCAAGGCGGTGCTGGATCGGCAGATTGACTATAATTTGAAAATTGCTGAAGAAGGAATCAATGGCAGCTGGGGCGCCAATATTGGCAGTGTGCTGCTGGCAGGTGATGGAGACAGTCTCAAAGTCAGAGCGAAAGCCATGGC
>SABF01000335.1 GCA_009929095.1 Erysipelotrichia bacterium | reverse complement strand
TTGTAGGTTTCTTTCTCTTCAGCGGTCATTTCCCTGGAAAACATTTCCTTGTCAAACTTGTGCCCGTTGTTTACGATCGTTACGATTGCAACCATGTGGCCTGTGTAGCTAGCGACAAAAGTTACTTCACAACCGGACTTTATATAGTCAACGGCATCTTGCATCGTATAGTTACTGAATTGATATGCTTTATAGCCTTTGGCTTCAAGAGCTTCAACCGAAAGGTTCTTCCTTGTCATCTTCATTAGTTGCAGCGACGTCTACAGTGAATCCGGTCTGATGCTCTGAGAAACCCGCTCTCGCGCTGGCGGCATCAGCGGCAGTCTGCCCCATGGAGGTAACATAGTTTTTATATAGGGTTTCCTGTGATTCATAAGAACGATAGGCACTGGCGGCATAGAAGGTAACTCCTACCGTTCTTCCTGCTTCACACCAGCTCTGCAGGGCTGATGCTGCAACGCCGGCAAGCTGTCTGCCGGAAGCGGCGTAGTACGAAGAAAGATCGGTGATATCAGCAGGAATGTAAGAGGCATCCAGATAGTAGGTCTTGTTGACCAGCATGGAGATCTCTGAAGGGTTTTCGACCGGTTTGGTATCTCCATAATAGGTATAGTAGCTTCCGCTCAGTTCAAAGTGACTGGTGCTGTTGACATCCCGATGTGAGACACAGTCATCAATATAGCGCTGATCATCTGCTTGATAGTCAAATACCAGAAGCGGAGTGATTTCCCAGAAATGCAGGCTGCCGAAGATTCTGACCGCCTGACTTACCGTGTATCCTTTGTCCAGAAGTCTTCCGTACAGCAGGAAGTCACGATTATCCAGTGCGGTGATAACATCAGAATGAGCGGAAGTGACTGTGGTGTACAGCTGAAGATAATCCGTATTCACTGTTCCGTCTTTGAAGGATTGATCGAGATATTCAGAATACCAGCCGTTATCAAGAATGGTCTTCACCAGCTTGTCTTTGCGGATTGCTGAGATTGCAGGCTTGGAATAGCCGAGACCTTTCAGTTTAGAGTCATCCGCAATTCGCGGGATCAGAATGGCAAGCGCAATGGCAGCCGCAGTCGCAAAGATTACCCATGCCTTCCAAGACAGATGGCGATGAGAACGACGTTTTTTTCGATTTCTGATTTTTTCTGCTTCCTCCGGATGTTCCTTCAGCCATGCAGTATTCTGTGAGGGAAGCACCAGACGATAGCGTCTTCTCTTTTTCTTCTTTTTCTGATCAGTCATTCCAATTCACCTCCTTGAACTCATTCCAGGGATCGCCTGCCGGCATTTCGGCTTCAACAGTAATTCTCTGTTTTGTGGTTGGATGCGGAAAGGACAGATGATAGGCAAACAGAGCAATCTGACCTTTTGATGGCTGCGGATGATAGCGCTGGTCATACATCAGCGGCAGTCCGCGAGAGGCAAACTGCACCCGAATCTGATGACTTCTTCCGGTCTCCAGTTTGATGCGCACTAAAGTGTGGCTTTCATGAACAGCCAGAGTTTCATAGTGAAGAATGGATTTCTTCCCATGTTCTGCATCGGTAACCGTAACTCTGTTTTCACTCTCATCTTTACAGAGATAGTCTGTCAGGATGGCACTTCTTTCTTTGGGTATGCCATCCAATACAGCCAGATACCACTTATCCATATCATTCTTTCGAATGGAATCAGAAAGGCGGGATGCGGCTTTGCTGGTGCGGGCAAATACCATGACACCGCCAACCGGTCGATCCAGCCGATGCACCAGACCGAGAAATACATTTCCCGGTTTCTGATATTTTTCCTTGAGATAAGTCTTGCCCATATCCAGCAGGCTTTCGTCATGGCTGCTGTCCGGCTGCACTGGTACAT
>SABF01000044.1 GCA_009929095.1 Erysipelotrichia bacterium | reverse complement strand
GGGTAGGTTTCACTGTTCTCTGCATTGCTGTAGCGTTCTTCAATGGCAATCTGCAGTTCATGAATGAGGGCGGGCTTAATAGATTCCTCTGTCAGCAGGTAGTCAATAGAAATGCAGGTCTGACCGGCATTTAAAAACTTTCCCCAGACAATCCGTTTGGCAGCAATTTTCAAATTAGCACTCTTATCAATGATGCATGGTGATTTTCCGCCGAGCTCCAGAGTTACCGGCGTCAGATTATCAGCAGCGGCATGCATGACAGTCCTGCCGATCTTCGGACTGCCGGTAAAGAAGATATAGTCATATTTCTGTCTGATGACAGCATCATAATCAGAGTCAGCATCCACGCAGAAGATATAGTCATGCGGAAATGTTTCATTGATCATCTTCTGGATAACACGCCAGCAGTGCTCATTGTTTCTTGAGCATTTCATGATTACGGTATTGCCGGCTGCGATTGCACCGGCCAGGGGTGTAAAAGACAGATTGACCGGATAATTCCAAGGTACAACTATCAGCATGACGCCATATGGTTCTCGATAAACAGTGCCGCCGGAAGGGAAAGTGGCCAGTACCGGACGAACCTGTTCAGGCCTGCTCCAGGAATCAATATGGGCAAGCTGGGTTCTGATTTCTTCTTCTGCCAGAGCAACTTCCGTCATGTATGCCTCGGCTTTTGACTTGGCAAGATCCTGATACAGTGCATCAAAGAGTTCATTCTCACTGCTTTTCATGACTTTCAGCAGCATTTTCAGCATTCGCTTGCGGAATGCAATGGTTCTTGTTCTGTTTCTATTGAAAAAATCATGCTGTGCCTGAACTGTGTTTGTAATTAGTTTTTCATCCATCATATAATTTTCTATTCACTCCTATTGCCAGATGCCGACAGATCAATTATACGTCATGAACTTGCTAAATATAGACGATAGTTATTTTACAGATTGCCATTGCCTGAAGATTGACATGCGACGTATGTTAGTATAGACTAACTTTAGAAGCAGCGAGATTGAAGCTTGCTTCTCTGCAATGAAAGGAGATACTGATTATGAACGCTGCCACTGCAGCAGTAGCGATTGCTGTTGGAGTTCTGTTTATTCTTTCACTTCGGTATTCACTGAAACATGACAGCTGCTCTTCGTGCGGAAATGCCGCTTCATGCGGTCATACCCGTAAAGAATGCAGTCATGGATCCAGGGGATCCAGCTTGTACAGCCGTTATAAAAAGGATCATCCTTCCGCTGTGGAGCAGCCGTAAGCTGTCCGCTTCTGCAGATCATAAGAACCGTATTCTGTATTCCTTCAATGGGAACAATATTTCTGTCATGTATGGCATGCATGATTGGTGCGAGACTGTTCTCTCTGTTCGATGATCTGAAAGGATCTGCTTAAGCGTACCGGCTGATGCAGATATTCTCAATACCATGAAACGTCTTCTGGTGATTTGAGCGTCACCGGAAGACGTTTGCTGTTCAGACTGCTTAGCGATATACCCATGATCTGACAGACGTCCTTCAGATCATTTCTGGAATTGATACGCTGTGTTTCCAAACTGCAGCAGATGACTGCAGAAGATCAATGTTTCATTTTCGACCTGTCAATTTTTTTTTTATAATTGAGCTTGGCATTGCTTATCATCATGATTGATTTGATTATTTGCATATAATCTGGCTTTCTGATCATCTGGCGGTATGATTGTGGCATACAGATTGGAGAATGATACTATGAAAATTGATGTTCCTTATATTGATCAGACTGTGATTGCTCCGACTGGCTGTGAGAGTGTATCTGCCTGCATGCTGGTTCAGTATCTCGGCATCAGGATGTCATCGGAAACCTTTATTAACACCTATCTTGATCGAAAGCCAATGCATCTGACTGATGGAAAACTCTATGGACCTCATCCAAACGATGCGTTTCCCGGAGATCCATTTTCAAAGGATGGATACGGATGCTATGCCCCGGTTATGGTCAGGGCATTGAAACGTGCACTGCCGGAACAGTATGAAGCAATCAATGAAACCGGATCTTCCCTTGAGGATCTCTGCCGCAGATATCTTGATCATGGCATGCCGGTACTGCTTTGGGCAACAATTGATATGGAGCCTTCGGAACTGGGGAGTTTCTATTATCTTGATGGAAGCGGTGAACGATATCAGTGGGTCGGTCACGAGCACTGTCTGCTGCTGGTTGGATATGAAGAAGATCAGTACTGGTTCAATGATCCATGGAATAATCATGGTGTATGTACGTATCCTAAGGAAACGGTTGAGAAACGTCATGCTGAATTAGGCATGCAGGCTGTTGGCATTATTAGAAAGAATCGCACATGAAATTTAAAAAAGCTGCAGAAAACCGGCAATGATCTATGTGAATGAGAAAGAATTCTCACTGTCCGGAATTCTGGCTGAACTGGCAGCGTATGTGTGCGATGCCTTTTCGGTATGGTATCCTGGGAAAACAGCATACCATATTGTGAAAACTATAATAAATGATTTACAGAAAAATATTGACAATTTTCTGAAAAAGAATTAAAACATAATCACAAGCTAAGAAGAGGAGCAGTAGTCGGCGCTACCTGGTTCAGGGAATGGAGAACAGTGAGACCTCCATGCAGAGAACCGATGAAAGAACACCTCAGAGCTTCAGATCGAACAAAGTAGACTCTGACGGATTCAGACCGTTACCTGACTGATTGTTAATGATGGTTGACAAAAGCGATCGGCAGATATGCCGGTAACCTGGGTGGCACCGCGGAGCACAGTCCTTCGTCCCTATATGGGACGGGGACTGTTTTATATTCAGCGGAGGTGCTGCTTATGTGCGGAATTCTTGTTTCAACTGATCGGGATACCGATCGAATTGTGTTTGAGGAAGGTCTAAGCCTGCTTCATGACAGAGGACCGGATATGAAACGAATCGAAACGATTGACGGATGCCTGGTGGGCTTTCAAAGGCTGGCCATCATGGGACTGAGCAGGGAAGGGATGCAGCCGTTCCACCTGCATGGATCCTGTGCAGTATGCAATGGAGAACTGTATCGATTCCGGCCGATCAAGGAAGAACTGAAGAAAACCTATTCGTTTCAGTCAGATTCAGACTGCGAAATCCTGCTGCCAATGTACGAAAAGTACGGCACAGACATGTTCAATATGCTGGATGCAGAATATGCACTGGCAATCTATGATGCAGAACATGACCAGTGGATTGCCGCAAGAGATCCATTTGGCATCAGACCGCTGTTCTATGGCTATACTGCCAGTGGCAGAATCTGTTTTGGTTCAACGGCAGCTTCACTGATGCCGATTGCCGGAAATATCCATCCGTTCCCAGTGGGAAGCTACTACAAAGATGGTGCATTCACAGCCTATACCCATCTGGATCGTCCAAAGTCCGTATGCATGGATTCCATAGAAGATATTTCAACAAAGATACATGACTTGCTGACAGAAGGCGTGCTGAAGCGAATGGATGCAGATGCGCCGGTAGGCTATCTGCTAAGCGGCGGACTTGATTCTTCACTGGTCTGTGCCATCGCTCAGGCACATAGCACGCAGCCGATCCGAACATTCTCCATTGGTATGGATATCGATGCAATTGATTTGAAGTACGCCAGACGCGCAGCGGAATACATCGGCAGCGACCATACTGAGATTATCATCACCAAAGAAGATGTGATTCAGGCACTCAGACCGGTTATCCGAGCATTGGAAAGCTGGGATATCACGACAGTGCGTGCATCTATCGGCATGTATCTGCTCTGCCGGGCAATTCACAAGACTACAGATATTAAAGTGCTGTTTACCGGAGAAATCTCAGATGAACTGTTTGGCTATAAATACACAGATTATGCTCCGGATGCGGAAAGCTTTCAGTTGGAAGCAGAGAAACGGGTCAGAGAACTGTATCAGTATGATGTGCTGAGGGCAGATCGCTGTATTTCTTCAAACTCTATGGAGGGCAGAGTTCCCTTCGGAGATCTTGCATTTGCCCGCTATGTTATGTCGCTTGATCCGGAAAAGAAAATGAATCGATATCACATGGGCAAGTACCTGCTCAGGCATGCATTTGAAAATGATCGCATTCTTCCAGGCTCCATTCTTTTCCGGGATAAAGCAGCATTCAGTGATGCGGTTGGTCATTCTCTGGTAGATGATCTAAAGGAATATGCAGAAACACAGTATACCGATCAGGAATTCTGTCAGGAATGTGAGAAGTATTCCTGGTCAGCACCATATACCAAGGAAAGTCTTCTTTATCGGGATATCTTCGAGTCTTATTATCCTCACATGGACGATCTGATCTCCGGATACTGGCTGCCTAATCAGAGCTGGAATGGCTGTCAGGTAACAGATCCTTCAGCGAGATATCTCGCAAATTATGGTGCCAGCGCAGTTTAAAAAAGAACAGTTCAGGAGGAGAAAGCAATGCTTGACATTAAAGTGACTGAAACAGCAGCGCCAAAAGTAAAGCCGACAGATGAAACGAGTCTCAGATTTGGCAGAATCTTCACAGATCATATGTTCATCATGGAGTATGATGCCGGTAAAGGATGGCATGACCCGCGCATTGAACCATATCATCCATTCATGATTGATCCGAGCTGTATGGTTCTTCATTATGCGCAGGAAGTATTTGAAGGGATGAAAGCCTATCGAACAGCAGATAATACAATCCAGATGTTCCGTCCTGAATGCAATGCTAAGCGAATGCAGAATTCCTGTGATCGTCTCTGTATTCCGCAGATACCTGCGGAGGATTTTCTGCAGGCAGTAAAGGCGTTGGTTGAACTGGAAAAAAGCTGGGTTCCTCATATAGATGGTGCAACGCTGTATATTCGCCCATATGTATTCGCTTCCGGCAACGGTCTTGGTGTTCACGCGTCAGAAAAATACATCTTCAGCATCATTGCTTCTCCGAGCGGCCCGTATTATGCGAGCGGTTTAGACCCGGTTCGCATATACGTGGAAGATGAGTATATTCGTGCTGCTCCGGGTCTGACGGGTTTTGCCAAATGCGGCGGAAATTATGCAGCATCGATTAAATCGGCAGAAATTGCAGCTTCTCTCGGTTATGCTCAGGTGCTCTGGCTGGATGGAGTATCCCATACCTATGTGGAAGAGGTTGGATCAATGAACATATTTTTCAAGATCGATGGAAAGATCTATACGGCAGCCTGCACCGGTACCGTACTTCCAGGCGTTACCAGACGCAGTGTAATTGAACTGTGCAGGAGCTGGGAATTTGATGTGATAGAAGGAAAACTGGCCATTAATGATGTGATGAAAGCCGGCCGTGATGGCCGTCTGGAAGAGGTATTCGGAACTGGTACGGCTGCGGTTATCACACCGGTCAAAGAACTGAAGTGGGAAGATGAAACGGTCATGATCGGTGATGGCAGGGTCGGTCCGGTTGCTGCAAGACTTTATGACGCAATGACCGGTATTCAGTATGGCAGAATCCCGGATACCAGAGGATGGATCACTCAGATTTGCAAAGACTGAGAATGTCTTGGCTTTAGTCAGTGCATTCAGACACGGATTTCTCAGACAGCATAGAAGGATCCCTGCAGCTGATACTGCACGGGATTCTATCTGATCTCGAATATGCTAAAATGCACCTATGCAGAAACAGACCTGTTTCCGCCAAGTACTGGCCTTAGCTGCGGCTGGATAGAAAGGAAATTCGGGCAGGCTGTGGAAGAAATCGAGCCTGCGCAACTCAAATATGGAACAGATACCGGAGAACTGGAAGGAAATGTCACATCAGGATCAGAAGATATGGCTGATCAGAAACTATGCATGCTTTCTTTCCCCTGGGGAATGGACGGGAGTCTATGATTTCGCCCCGGATGAAGTGAAAAAGGCTTATGAAGAATGGCTGAAAGCCGATCAGAAGTGAATTGTCTGAAAATACGGATATTGCAGAAAAAGGCAACCTTACGTTTTTGTATATGTTGCCTTTTTTCATTCCGCGTTAAGATAGCGGTATTACGAAATGGAGAAATCAATGACAGCACAGACGCAGAAACAGGAAAATCCTGAATCCATACTGACAGCAGAACCGGAAGAAAAGAACAAGCAGACTTCTTCCGCGCATGGACTGACTTCTAAAGAAGTTGAAGCACGGATAAAAGCCGGACAGGTCAATGTTCAGCAGGATGCTTCTGCAAGATCAAAAAAGGATATTATCAAACAGAATATCTGCACGTATTTCAATGGAATCTTTCTATTGCTTGCGATCCTGCTGATCATTGCCGGATCTTTCCGCAGCCTGACTTTTCTGCCGGTCATTATTGCCAATACAGTCATCGGTATTGTTCAGGAACTCTATGCAAAAAAGGTACTGGATAATCTGAAGGTACTGAGTCAGTCATCCTGCACGGTACTGCGAGATGGCGGTGAGCAGAAGATTCCGGTCAATGAAATTGTTCTTGGAGATGTTGTGAAATTGGAATCGGGTCAGCAGATTCCGGCGGACGGAGTGGTGATTTCCGGTAAAGTCATGGTAAATGAAGCATTGCTGACCGGAGAACAGGATGAGATAGAAAAGACAATCTATCGCGGCAATAATGAGCTGAAATCAGGAAGTTTTATTGTCAGCGGCACATGTTTCTGCATGATGACCAGAGTAGGCAGTGAATCTTATGCGGCTCAGCTGACTGCCAAGGCAAAGGAAATGAAGTCAAAGCAGTCGGAAATGATCCGGGATATTGACATGATTGTCAAGACGGCCGGCGTGCTGATTATTCCCATTGGCATTCTTTTGTTTGTGCAGGGAATGTCCATTGAAGGAAATACCTTTCAAAAATCTGTAGTCTCCATGGTTGCGGCTGTGACTGGAATGATCCCGGAAGGCCTGTATCTTCTGGTGACGATTGCCCTTGCACTCAGTGCAGTGCGGCTTGCCCAAAGCAAGGTTGTCCTGCATGATATGCGTTCGATTGAAACACTGGCAAGAACCGATAGTCTCTGTGTGGATAAAACGGGAACCATTACTTCCAATGATATGGCGGTGACAGATTTCCTTGTGCCAAAGGACGGCAATCCCGATCATCTGAATGATCTTGCAAATCTTTTGGGCAGGTATATCAATACCATGGCAGACAGCAACATCACGATGGCTGCTCTGCGAGAACGATTTAAGACAGAAGGAACGCTGAATGCAGAAGATGTTCAGCCATTCAGTTCCAAGACAAAATACAGTCAGATTATTTCGGATGAAGGGATCTATCGCCTCGGCGCACCTGAATTCATACTTGATGCGGATACACTGAAGAAGAATCAGCCGCTGATTGCCCAATATGCCGGCAGAGGTGAGCGAGTCATGGTATTTGCCGAACAGGATGCAGGGAAGATGATTCCGCTGGCATTGATCTCTTTGAAGAACGGCATCCGTCCGGGAGTGGAGGATACCTTTGCCTACTTCAGAAGACAGGGTGTGGCAGTTAAGGTGATCTCCGGCGATAATCCAATGACAGTTTCCAGAATTGCCCTCAGTGTTGGTATTCCCCAGGCAGATCAGTACATCGATGCGTCATCCTTGAATTCCACAGAAGAAGTGGCGGAAGCAGTCAGAAAATATACCGTGTTCGGACGGGTACGTCCGGAACAGAAAAAACAGATTGTGCAGGCTTATAAAGCTATGGGCAGAACGGTAGCGATGACCGGTGACGGTGTGAATGATATTCTGGCCATGAAGGAGGCGGACTGCTCCATTGCCATTGGCTCCGGATCCGATGCGGCCATGCAGGCAGCGCAGGTAGTGCTTCTGGATTCTGATTTCAATCATATGCAGGAAATCGTTTCTGAAGGCAGAAGGGATATCAACAATATTTCCCGGTCTGCTACACTGTTTCTTGTCAAGAATATCTTCTCGCTTCTGCTGGCGGTATTCTCCATTGTCAATATGCTTTCCTATCCGCTGAAGCCATCACAGATATCTCTGATATCTATGTTCAATATCGGGATTCCGGCATTTTTCCTGGCTCTTGAACAGAACGATCATCGACAGGAGCCCCATTTTCTCAAACAGGTGCTGAGCAAGGCGATGCCGGCTGCTTTGACGGACTTTTTTGCAATTGCTGCACTTGTAGTATTCGGTCAGGTGTTTCATGTGCCGGAAGCAGATATTTCCGTTGCTTCAACATTTCTGCTGGGAATTGTCGGATTCATAATTCTGATCAACATATCCAAACCAATGAACAAGTATCATTCGGCGGTTATTCTCAGCTGTATTGCGGCAATGATTCTTACCTCCATACTCTTCAGTGAATTGTTTGCTATACAGACGGTATCACCGCAGTGCATAATGCTGTTTCTGGTATTTGCACCGGCAGAGGAATGCGTCATGCGATACCTGACAATAATTTCAGAAAAGATCAGTATCTGGGATGCCGCATACCGGGCTCGAAAAGAAGACAGGAACAAGAATAAAGAAACAAAGTCCTGATCCTTTGAAAGCATGACTGTCAGATAATGCAGGCGGAATTTGACTGTCTCTTTTTCTCATGACTTCCGGAAGGATATAATAATTCATAATGCATTCGCAGAAATGCTTATATTCTGCGATAATAGTCACCGATACGGAGGAATATTCAATGAATCATCTGGAGAAAACAAAGAATTTCAGGGCGGACGTGACCCGTCATTATAACTGCTGCCAGGCATTGCTCTGTGCATTCAGCGATATCACCGGTCTCAGTGAAGAACAATCCTTTGCCCTTGGAGCAGATTTCGGGGCTGGCATGAATCATGGATCAACCTGCGGGACGATTACTGCCGCACTGATGATTCTTGGCATGAAGGGGTTCAGCAATAAGGCCGCAGCAGATCTTCTGATTCAGTTCAGAAAGGAACATGGCTTCACCGACTGCACCAGCCTGCTCAGAGCAGCTCAGGAAAAAGGCACGGTTCGCAAAGTACACTGTGACGGTTTGGTGCTTGAGATGTGCAGCACGCTGGATCAAATACTTCAGCACGCATCATAATGCGATTCTGCGCAGTTTTAACGGATTTGGTATAATAGTAAAGTTGTTTGAGAAACGGAGACTTTAATGACTAATAGTTCACATTATGATGAAAGCAGTATTCAGATACTGAAAGGACTTGATGCGGTTCGCAAGCGTCCTGGAATGTATATTGGATCAACAGATACTCATGGTCTGCATCATCTGATCTGGGAAATTGTTGATAATGCGGTAGACGAAGCACTGAATGGCTTCGGGAATAAAATTACAATCACTCTGAATGAGGACAGATCCTGCACCGTGGAAGATGAAGGACGCGGCATGCCGACAGGCATGCACGCAAGCGGTGTCAACACGCTTCAGGTCATTTTTACTGTACTTCATGCAGGCGGCAAGTTTACTTCTACTGGCGGATACAAGACAGCCGGAGGTCTTCACGGAGTCGGCGCATCTGTCGTCAATGCACTCAGCGAATGGCTGAATGTGGATGTTGCTCATGATGGCAAAGAATATCGCATGCATTTTGAATACGGCGATAAGAAGATCAGTAAACTGGAGACTGTCGGAAACAGCAGCCGGACCGGATCGCGGGAGAGATCAAAGAAGTCCTGAACGTACTCTTTGGATTCCTGGCGCTTGTTTCCGCCGGTGTATTGGAATTGAATCAACGCGTCCCAGTCCTGGAGTGCGGCATAGGCTCCGGTCAGGAACGAGCCTTCGACGTTGTACGCACTCGGATTCGGGAATCCCCATTCGGAGACGCTGAACGGTTTGCCGAAGATGCGGTC
>SABF01000334.1 GCA_009929095.1 Erysipelotrichia bacterium | reverse complement strand
CTATGGCAATGATTCATTCCGGTGATACGGTTGATCTGACAGACCTTCCCGGTATCAAGCTGGATAAGCACAGTACTGGAGGCGTAGGGGATACAACTACTCTTGTGGTTGCACCGCTGGTCGCAGCCTGCGGCGGAACTGTTGCAAAGATGAGCGGCAGAGGACTGGGTCATACTGGCGGCACCCTGGATAAATTGGAAGCGATTCCTGGCACCTGTATTGAACAGCCAATTGCAAGATTTAAGGAAATTGTAAGAGAATGCGGGCTCTGTGTAATTGGTCAGACAGCAAACCTTGTTCCGGCTGACAAGAAAATGTATGCTCTTCGCGATGTCACGGCAACAGTGCGATCCACTGCATTGATTACTTCTTCGATTATGTCCAAGAAACTGGCAGCCGGAGCTGATGCAATCATTCTTGATGTCAAGACTGGAACCGGAGCATTCATGCGAACGAAGGAAGAAGCATTCAAGCTGGCTAAGCTGATGGTGGATATTGGAGCACTGGTTCATCGTGAAGTCCGAGCTGTAGTGACAGATATGAATCAGCCGCTTGGCATGGCTGTGGGAAATGCTCTGGAGGTCAGGGAAGCCGTTGAGCTGCTCAGCGGTGAACTGCCGGAAACGGATTCTCTGTATCAGGTTTGCATGCTGCTGGGAACACAGATGCTGCTGATGGGACATCTGGCTGAAGACGAAACGGATGCCAGAGCAAAACTTCAGACTGCAATCAGGGATGGCAGCGGCCTGAAAAAACTCCAGACTATGGTCACTGGACTTGGCGGAGATGCCTCCTATTTGACAATGAATAAGATTGATCAGCTTCTTGCTGTGAAGCAGCTGATTGAGTTTAAGACAGATCGTGCTGGATTCATTGCAAGTATGGATGGAGAAATGATTGGCAAAGCGGCACAGATGCTCGGAGCCGGCAGGGCCTGCAAGGAAGACATCATTGATCCATCAGTTGGACTGGTTATGAAGGTCAGATGCGGTGCAGAAGTAAAGGCAGGAGACACTCTGTGTACACTTTATGTCAATGATGACAGTCATCTGAATGAATCGATGGGTCTGCTGAAAAAGGCGGTTCACATCAGAGCTGAAAAGGGCGAAGTGGAGCCGATTGTATACGGAATTGTCACAGAAAGCACAAGGAAACATTGAATGGAATAAAACAGGAGGCTAAGCTTCCTGTTTTTATATGTAATTATATATAATGATCACTGGAAAGAGGAATTGCCATGGATGTGCAGATACTGAGTCTTCTAGATGGAGCTGAAAAAGCTGAAGGTATAACAGTGATTATTGATGTTTTTCGGGCGTTCAGTCTGGAAGCATATCTATTTGCCCAAGGTGCAGAACGAATCCTGCCAGTGGGTAATCTTGAAACTGCCTATCAGCTGAAAAACGATCATCCGGATTATGTTCTGATTGGTGAACGCAAAGGCGCAAAGTGCGAAGGATTTGATTATGGGAATTCTCCTTCCAGTGTAAAAGGAATCGATTTCACGGGTAAAACGGTTGTACATACCACCAGTGCCGGAACTCAGGGTATTTCGCATGCGATTCATTCTTCCGCAATTCTGGGCGGCAGTCTTGTCACAGCCAGAGCAACTGCTGCATGCATCAGACAGCAGAATCCTCAGCAGGTAAGTCTTGTATGCATGGGCTGGGAAGGTCATAGAAATACAGAAGAAGATCTTCTGTGCGCTGAGTATCTGAAAGCGCTGCTGGAAGACAGGCAGTTAAAGGATCTGAAACAGCGCGAACGTGATCTGATGTATACCGAAGGAAAGAAATTCTTTGATCCCTCACAGGCAGAAGTGTTTCCGGAGGAAGACTTCTGGATGTGCATCAGACATGATC
>SABF01000333.1 GCA_009929095.1 Erysipelotrichia bacterium | reverse complement strand
CATCATGATCGTGTCGTTAAAACTTTTTCTCATCTTTACTTCTCCAATCTAACTTTTGACCGCAATAGGTGCAAAAATCCGATGCCCCGTATACAGACTTATCGCAATTAGGGCAATTAGAATTATACCAACCTAATTCATTTGGAACTCTTTTAACTTTCATTGGTTCGTTGCGTTTAAGGGCTTTTCTTAATGTCTTATCAATTGATGCCAAAATAGATACCTCCAAGCATGCTCGTGGATGCTTTGATCATTGTTTCTGAAGAATGATCGTGATCATTTATCATTCGAATTGCGCCATTTCTGATTTCCATTCCAGTTGAGTGATGCTGATTCAATGTTAGTTCTGCTCTTCCATCTGCTGTTAGTTGAAGTTCTATTCTTGCCAGCATACTCATAATCGGTACGCTCGGAATTGGAACTTTTACAGTACAGATCGGAACTGATAACTTGGCAGTATCACGTTCACTGCTGAATGCAGATCTCACACTGGAAAGAAACCGAATGGCATCAACATCCTTTAGATTTGCATATTGATGAGAAGATTCTGAACGTTTTGCACCAATTGATTCTGAAGTATCAAAATCGACTCGAAAATATCCCTCTTCAAATTGACCATGATCAATTTTAAATTTAAATATAGGCTTGACACTATTAAGACTTATTTCTGAATATAGATTAATTCCATTTGGAGTTTTCTTTGATACCTCTGCCTTAATTCCTGCTGAAGTAATTGTATATGATACTTGATATCCGCTGATTTGTTTCGTAACTGTTTTTGGTCTGATTGACATTGTCTCGGTTTCATTAATTCCGCTGCTGCTAAAAAGTACACTGCCATTATCATCCGTTATTTCTGCATTACTGAAATCGAGTTCAAAGCTGTCGGCAGCTTCCATATGTTCAATTAGATCTTCAACCGGTACTTCTTCAAGCTGTGCAGATACATGTCCATCAGATGTATCTTCTATTTCACAAATTCGATATGGAATCTCTGTACCGTGGGGATCTTGAATACTAACAATTTCTTTATTTGAAATTGACGCCCCTGGCCGAAAAAGCGCTTTGCCTGTATCCGGATCAAATATTTCGGGTTTTTCTTCAGTAAATTCTATACTTTTATCCCATTCCAGTTCATTGACCGGTGTTTCTACTTCCTTTGTATTTATATATTCAACCACCTGATAAAGCAGATTAACTGCTTCAGTTCGATCTATCGGCTTTTTCGGCCTGAAGCATTTGTTTTTATCTAATTTCATAAGTCCTGATGATACTGCCGCCTGAATTTCATCTGGAAATTCACTGCTGCCATTGTCACGTATAGTTGTGCCGCCTGTTTGGTTTTCAATGTTGCGTCCGCTGAGATGAATCAGTGTTCCAGCTGTCCATTCCCTGGTAAGAACAGCCTTAGGATCAAATGCATGTGCCGGATCCAGTACTTTCCATTCCACTGATGCCTGAATTTCATCAAACAATTCTGAAGAAGCCGGAATATTCAGATAATACGGCGCCTGCTGACTGTATCCTGAAATTCCGGCATGCTCATTCATTACAGCAATCCATTCACCAAGTGTCATTGCATCAACAGTTTCCTGTCTGCATGATGTCAGCCCTAAAAATAGAATTGCAGAAAGTACTGAATTTTGAATCTTTTTAAGAGCGGATCCCTGAAGCATTTGAATTGATCGTTGTTTCCAGGGAATCGTAGCTCTGCACAGTCAGATCAAGAAATCGTGCATAAGAATCTATTGTTTCCTTTTCTTTATCAAACCGTGTTTCAAACTGATTGAATCTGCTTCTGATTGTTTCTCCTGCATCAGATATCCATGAGACATGTGTCTGATTCATTTCTTTTTTGATCGCTG
>SABF01000332.1 GCA_009929095.1 Erysipelotrichia bacterium | reverse complement strand
ACATGGTACTGGTCAAGCGCATCCGGTATTCTGAATGGTCATCGGTTTGGCTGGAATCTTGGCTATGGTTTCGGCAATACTGAGGCGGCGAGTGAGAACATGCTGTTCTATGATGGCATTGGCCATAAACTGGATCGAGTGAAGTTTGAAATACCAAAAGATGCTTCAGGCAGTGATCAGTATATGAAGCAGTGGCGCTTCACTTCCAATGATGAAAGGCTTCATCTGACTTTTGTGCCGATACTTGATCGCAGTGCTGATACGAATATTGGCATAATTGAATCGGATCAGCATCAGGTATTTGGAAAATTCAGCGGCGATGTAACTCTGGATGATGGAACCGTACTGTGGATTAGTGATTTTTTGGGGTTTGCAGAAAAAGTGAAGAATCGCTGGTGAATTGAATTGATAAAAAAGCAATTAGGCTGTCCTTGGACAGTCTTTTTAGAAAGCTTATACTTTTCATGGATACACGAAGCAGTTATAATCACTTGCGGAGGGACAAATGGTAAAAATATATAATTCAGATGCTTTCTATTATGTTGTGCTGATTGGATTTATTGCATATGCGGCTTACTACCTGTATGGCATCATTAAGTATTTTCTTAAGACGCAGAAGAAATGGAATGAATACAGTCATCAATATGCAAATTCACATTTGCAGAAAGTAAACCAGTATCACTGGTGGCTGGCATTGCTTATGGCATTTGTGGCTTACTGCTTCTTTGCATTCTTTACGATTGATCCAACAGCGGTACAGGCAGAGTGGTATCGATTGGCATTTCTATTTGTCGGATTCATCCTAATTGGTCAGGCAATACTTTCTGTGGTGAAACGCCGGGTTCTGCTTTCAGACGAGGGATTTGTATATGAAGATTTTGCCGGAAGATGGCAGAGTGTCATAAGCATGCAGCCACAGAAAAAAGGATTGATTCGTTCAGTTGATCTCATGGTTACCAATGGAAAGCATTACACAGTTCCAAGAGGAATCGGTCTTGTGCTGCATGATGCTCATCTGGCTTGGAAAGATCGAAAGAAAGGAAAGTAATGCCATGGCAGAAGCGAGAAATGGTCAGCAGACAGCTGCATCCGCAGTAATTCAAAAATTTAAAAAGTGCAAAGCCTTCGATGAAAAGACAGCGATTGGCTATGACCGTCTGAAAGATATTAAGTTGACAACACCGGTACTGGCGTATACGATTTCGAATCTTATGGATGAAAAGGTACTGATCCGTACTGATGATGATCGATATTATTATTCTCAGAAAGGTTTTAAGAAACTTGAAAAAAAGGTATATTCCGGATACAGCCTGCTGTTCATTATTCCGATTGTCGGAATTGTTCTTTTCTATTTCTTAACAAAATTTTTTGGATAATAAAAATTAGTGATTACTATGCGTGTTTTTATGTAAATGTACTGAATATTTGATTGTGAAATATATCCCAAATCAGAAATTTACTCTTGAAACTGAGACTCGCTGATACTATTATTAGCCTATGTAAGGGTTGAAGATCCTACGCCTAGAATCTGTCAGCCCAAGAAGGGGGTATTACAATGAAGTATGTAGTCATGGTAAGCCATGGTGTTTTTGCGCCCGGTCTGCTGTCTGCTGTAAAAATGATGACAGGTCCAAGAGAAGACGTACTGGCAACCAGTTTAAAGGAGGATATGAGTGCTGATGAGTTCCAGGAATCATTCAGAACGCTCATTGAACCGATTAATCCGGGTGATGTAATAATTCTGCTCGCTGACATTTTAAGCGGATCTCCATTTACGAAATCGCTTGAGGTGCTTTCTGAAAAGGGATTTCTGAAAGACACAATTGTAATTACTGGCATGAATATGCCAATGGCTGTGACCGCAGTCCTTCAG
>SABF01000331.1 GCA_009929095.1 Erysipelotrichia bacterium | reverse complement strand
CACTAGACTTTCAGCTGACAGCGGTGAACGTTCACCGCTGTCGCTGTATACATGGGGGTAAATCTGTGAGCAATGACAAATCCCGAAAGAGATTCATTCTGAAGTGCATTCTTCCTTCACTGATTCTCTTTACAGTATTCATGATTATTCCGACACTCAATGTATTCTGGATGTCACTTCTCAAGTGGGGCGGTCTTTCCAAGAACAAGGTGTTTGTCGGACTCAACAATTTCGTTATTCTTTCTCAGGATATGAATTTCATCAGGGCACTGCAGAATACCATCTTTCTGATTGTGATTGTAACGATCATTACGCTAGGTGTGGCTGTGATATTTGCCTCGATTCTGGTTCGCGAGAAAATTGTCGGTCAGAACTTCTTCCGAGTGATTTTCTATATTCCAAATATTCTTTCGGTGGTTGTCATTTCAGCAATCTTCAGTGCCATCTATGATCCGAGCAACGGTCTGCTGAACAGTATAATCGGTCTGTTCAAGCCATCTTCCTGGGAGACTGTTAAATTTCTTGGCAGTCAGAAGATCGTTGTCTATTCGATTGCCGGAGCGATGATATGGCAGGCGATCGGCTACTACATGGTAATGTACATGGCCAGTATGAGTGCGATCTCACCGAATCTTTATGAAGCGGCTGAGCTGGATGGAGCAGGCAAAGTGAAGCAGTTCTTTTCACTCACGCTGCCGCTGATCTGGAATAACATCCGCACTACCCTGACATTCTTTATCATCAGTACCATTAACCTTAGCTTCCTGTTCGTCAAAGTCATGACTTCCGGCGGACCGGATGGCGCCAGTGAGACGGTTCTGAGTTATCTGTACAAGCAGGCTTACAACAACGCTTCCTACGGCTATGGCATGGCAATTGGTGCAATGGTATTCATTCTGTCCTTTGTGCTCAGTGCGATTGTCAGTCGGGTAACCAAGCGCGAAGTCATTGAGTATTGAGGAGGACAGACATGAAGAAAGATCAGAAGAAAACAAGACTGTTCAAAGTATTCATCTATATCGTCCTTATCGCTCTTGCCCTTTCCATTATTATTCCGGTAGGCTGGGTATTCCTGGCTTCCATTAAGCAAAACGTGGAATTTTACGGCAATCCGTGGTCACTTCCGCAGGGCTTCTATATTCAGAACTTTGTAAATGCCTTTGCCAAGGCAAAGATGGGTGACTACTTTCTGAATTCCATTGCGGTAACAGCTATGGCACTGGTGATTCTGCTGGCAGTGGCACTGCCTGCTGCCTATGTCCTTGCCCGTTATAAATTCAAGTATAAGAAGATTATCTCCATGCTTTACAATGCCGGATTGTTCATCAATGTGAACTACATTGTTGTACCGATTTTCCTGATGCTGCTGAACTGGGATGACGTATTGTATGATGTCCTGTATGTGGAATTCTTTCTAAATAATATCTTTATTCTGGCACTGGTATACGCAGCAACCGCAATACCATTCACAGTGTACCTGCTGGCAAGTTACTTTGAAACACAGTCGAAGGCCTATGAAGAGGCGGCATTCATCGATGGTGCAACCTATGGTCAGACACTGAGAAAGATCATGGTGCCAATGGCAATGCCAAGCATTGTAACCGTCATCCTGTTCAACTTTCTGGCATTCTGGAACGAGTATATCATTGCGCTGACTCTGATGCCCGGTGACAGCAAGACACTGCCGGTTGGACTGGTCAATCTGTCACAGGCGGCACATGGCAAGGCAGAATACGGAACGTTATATGCAGGTCTCGTAATTGTAATGCTTCCAACACTGAGGGTTCAGTAGATAACGAAGAAGCCGTTTTACAGAGATAGTCATACACTTCTTGGGCAGTCCAGCCTTTACCGATAGCCAGTGAAAGAGCAAAGGCAAAGA
>SABF01000330.1 GCA_009929095.1 Erysipelotrichia bacterium | reverse complement strand
GTATTTGTGTACCGCTGCTGAAAATTTTAATGTATGCCAGTCGAAGAATGTGAATACAGCTACCGTACGAGCATATTTCAGAAAAAGCCGGATTGGATCATCATTGCTGTAAAGTTCAACTTAAAACCTGGCAACATGGAAGAAATTCGCAGTCTGATGAATAGCAGAAGAGAACGGCGGATGGCCACCCAGCCGCTTAACAAGCCAAGTGCTGGAAGTGTATTCCATAATACAGATGACATGCCGGCATGGCGGCTTATTGAAGGAATCGGATATCGAGGACATCAGATCGGCGGTGCGAAGGTATCAGATAAGCACGTGAATTTCATCATCAACGAAGATCACGCAAAAGCGGAGGACTTTAATCAGCTGGTAACTGAAATACAGTCAAAGGTGAAGGATAAATATGGAATAGATCTTCATATGGAAGTGGAGAAATTCAATTGGCATTAGAGAAAGACAAAACTGCTGATGATATTGGTTCGGAGCCGAATGGCGTAGAACTGCTGCTGCAGAAACGTGAGATTGAAAAAGACAATGATTCGTTTCTGAAGTCACAGCCGTTAATTTTTATATGCGCTGTATCGCTGGCCATTGGAATGCTGATTGCTGCATATTTTCTCTCTTCTGCAAGTATGGTTCAATCAGTCTCTGTAACTGGATGCAATTATCTATCTCGTTCGTATGTTCAGAAAATATCTGGTGTGACACTCAATTCCCGCTATTATCTGACATTGCCGACCACAGTTGCAAATCATCTTGAAAAGGATCCGATGATAAGCAATGCACATGTTGAAATGAGAAACTCAAATGTGATTGAACTGATCATTGAAGAAAAACAGCCGGTTGGATACCGCTATGAAGACGATACTGCATATATTGTTATGAGCAATGGTTCAAAGGCTGCACTGACCAGCGAATACATGTCTGTCATATCCAGAGTTCCATATATAGTAGGTTTCAATAATGATACTCAGACGCATCTTCTGACAAAGGCTTTAGGCGGCATTGATAAAACAATAATGGAAGAAATAGCTCAGATCAATCAGTATTCACTGAACTATGATGATCAGGCATTGGAAATACAGATGCGTGATGGAACCTACTTCTTTGCCAGTTATTATAATCTCGACGCTCTGAACAAATATCATGAGCTTTACAGCAAAATGAGTGAGAAAGGCAACTGTCTGTATGCTACAGAAGGTCAAGTAGTATATTACAGTGCCTGTCCTTGGAATGAAGTACAGGCAGAACTTGACTACTGGAAGAATGATGATGGAACTTATGTAATAAACAAATATGGTGATAAAGTAGTAAAGCATTACTACACAGATAATGAAGGTGAGAAGTATCTGGACGAGAATGAAAATCCTATCCTGATTCCGATTGATGCAAGTGGAAATGAAGTGAAGGATGCGGACTTCCAAGCAAATTATGACGCAGGATATTATGCATCAGGAGTGCTGAATATTCCGGAACCCGATCCATCTGCATCAGCCGAAGCAGCTGTATCTGATGAGACACAGGGCTGACAGTCTGTATATTGAGAATTCAGGTCATTTTGGTATAATGAATAGGCGAATAAGGAGTATGCAAATCTCATGACAGTCGAGAAGAGAACAGATTATGGAAATATCAGTGTTTCCGCTGATGCAGTAGCATCGCTTGTCGGGGGTGTCATTACCGAATGCTATGGGGTTGTCGGAATGGCATCAAAGCAGCTGCTGAAGGATGGCTGGGCTGAACTTCTGAAGAAGGAGAATTACACCAGAGGTGTAGTGGTCAGAAGAACAGAAAACGGTCTCACAGTTGATCTTTATATTATTGTTAGTTTTGGTGTCAAGATTTCAGAAGTTGCACAGGAAGCCCAGAAGAAGGTCAAATAT
>SABF01000329.1 GCA_009929095.1 Erysipelotrichia bacterium | reverse complement strand
GTGTGCAGCAGCTGCTTTAACATCTTTAACAATTGCAATGTTCATGAGCAGATCGTCATATTCAGTGGAATAGCTGTCTATTTCAGATGGACTTATACGTGAGTCTATCGCTTGAGATGCATTGTCACCATAGATTGTACGAACCCCGGCGTTCAAAAGTGCAGTTACAATTCTGCGGGTGAATTCATCTGCGATCTGCTGATGAATAAGCAGAGTTTCCATAGCGTTGCAAACAGAAGGCCGGCTGGTTTTGGCATTGACAATAATCTTTTCGGCCATATCCAAATCTGCATTCTGATCAACATAGACATGACATATTCCAGCCCCGGTTTCAATAACTGGGACTTTTGCATGATCGACAACTGAACGAATCAATCGCCGCGATCCTCGGGGAAGCAGAAGATCTACACTGCTGCGATCTTCGATCCAGTGCATTACTTCTTCGTGGTCAGGATGTTCTGCCAGCTGAACTGCATCCGGCGGGATATTGTGATTCAAGAGAGTGTTCTGAAACAGTTTTGTGATCAGACTAGAGGAATTCCATGATTCTTTTCCGCCTTTGAGAATAACTGCACTGCCGGCTTTGAAGGCAAGAGCTGCACAGTCCGCAGTGACATTCGGCCGTGATTCATAGATAATACCGATAACCCCAAACGGTACTGTGATTTTTCTGAGTTTCAATCCACTTGCAAGAGTACGGTTTTCCAGTACTATGCCCAGTGGATCTTCCAAAGCACTTACCTGACGTATGCCTTCAGCCATCTGATGAATCCGATCTGTATTCAGCATCAGACGATCCAGCATGGAAGCATTCATACCGCATTGTTTTGAAAGCACAAGATCTTTCAGGTTTTCACTGATCAGTTCAGATTGGTGAAGCTCAAGAGTGTCAGCGTATTCATTCAACACCTGATTGCGAATGGAAATATCCAGTCCGCGAAGCTGCCCTGCGGCAACATGTGCTTTTTTGGAACATTCTTTGAGAGAAGTCATTTTTTGCCTCCATGTTCAAACAAGGTCCCAAATGATCTGCCTGCAAGAAGCTCATAGATGATTTCCGGATCGCTGCCATTGACAACAGCAGTATCTATTCCGGCTGCACCGGCAATCTTTGCGGCTCTGAGTTTTGTAACAAATCCGCCGGTTCCCTGACTTGTATGACTTCCAGCAGCCATTTTCATAATTTCAGGAGTGATTTCTGCAACACGGCTGATCATCCTGGCATCTGGATTAGTGGCTGGATCACTGTCATACAGACCGTCAATGTCAGAAAGTATAATTAAGATATCAGCCTTGATTAAGGTGGCAACTACGGCAGATAGAGTATCGTTGTCACCATAGTGAAATTCATAGGTGGAAACAGAGTCGTTTTCGTTGACTATGGGAATTGCGTGCATTGCCAGCAGCTGCTGGAATGTGGCAAAGGCATTTTTGCGGGATTCCGGCTGTTCGGTGATATCCTTTGTAAGGAGAATCTGGCCGGTGATCACGCCATAGTCCATAAAGCATCGGTCATAAACCGACATCAGCTCACATTGTCCGATCGCAGCAACTGCCTGCTTCTCGGCGGTGCTATCCGGTCTTTTCTGCATCCCGACTTTCTGCATGCCGGCAACGACAGCTGCAGAAGTGACAAGTACAACTTCATGATTGCTGTGCGTCAGATCACTGAGAGTTCTTGCAAGTCGATCAATTCTTCTCAGATTCAGCGTTCCGTTTTCACGGCAGATTGTTGATGTACCGACTTTAACAACAATCCGATTCCATTCGTAACCTTTAAACAAATCTTTTACAAGAAAAACCTCTCCAACCAAAATATTATCTGTTTCCTTTATAGCATGCTCCAGCAACTTATTTACATCAATTTTTTCATGAGCACAAACCTCG
>SABF01000043.1 GCA_009929095.1 Erysipelotrichia bacterium | reverse complement strand
TATTGCCATACCCCCATGCGCTATCTTTGGGAATTCCGGGATGTGTATTTCAAGCGGTATCCAGCTCTTATCCGTGGCATGATCGAATTTTTCTTGAACCAACTCAAAAGGTTCGATCTTAAAACGAACGAACGGGTGGACCTTTTTATCGCGAATTCGCAGTATATCCGGGAACGAATCAAGCGGGTCTACGACCGGGACGCTGTCGTCGTCCATCCACCGTGCGAACTGGATTTTTTCTCACCCGGAGAGAATAACATCCTTTCTCCTGTCATTCTGAGTCCCGAAGAGGACGAAGAATCTAGCAAAGAGATCCTTCCCACCGATCTTGCTTTCGCAAGAAATCACGGAGGTCAGGATGACAAAGCCATAGCACCTCTGGCTGACGGATCAAGAGAGCCGTTTTATCTTGCAGTTTCGCACTTCGTTCCGTATAAACGTCTTGATATTGTGATCAAGGCTTTCAACGAGCTGGATCGGCCCCTGGTAATCATTGGTTGCATAGGAATAGATCACCGTGCGGCTGGATTCATGAACCCAGCTGATCAGTGCAAGATAGTCATCGTGACGCTGTGTGAGGGATGGATATCTGCGGATTCTTCCAACATAATCTTCATCAAACAGCCCTTTCCTGACAGGAACAGCAGGGAAGTTTCCGGCAGAACAGCCAAGCAGATAAAGCGTATCGCTGACAGGCACAGGATGTGAAGGGTCCGTAACCGTGCAGAACAGATTCAGCGGGCCGGGACTGGAAGATTTCATTTCGAGAACAGTCTGGATAATGAACTCTGCATCAATATCTGTTTCTATCATATTCAGAGTGTGATTCAGAAGTGTGCGGATGCGGACCGCGGTCTGCAGTTCTGAAGATGACTTAAGAGATGAATTGTGCTGCAGCACCTTGTATGCATGCATAAGTGCCTCGCGCGGTGTCTGAGAGGACAGCAGCAGCGTGCGGTCTTCTGCGGTCAGATCAAAGAACTTTCTGGCGTATTCTTCCCTGCGTCTGATGGCTTGCGGAGTATGAGCGAACTGTTCCTCGTGAATGCGTTCAAATAGATGATCAGGCGCATCAGGTGCTTTCATCTTCTCCTGCAGAAATGGAATCAGCGTATCCGGACAGGAGCGGCTGAAGCCGTCATTTCGGAATACCTTAAGCAGGGTTTCTGCGTCTTTCTGCAGTGCAAACTCAGCAAGGCAGGCAAACTGAAATGGCACAGATACAGATACCGGTCTCTGGACAGGACTGAAGGGGATTCCATATCTTTCAAATACCTGCTGCAGTACCGGCAGCTGAGTGGCATAGTCACAGAGGACAACGGTGCATGGAACATTGTGCGCGATGATGTCCTGAGCACAGGCTTCAATTTCCTGGCGGCTGTTGAGAGCGTAATAAAGGATCTGTTCGGATGGATGCCGGATCTGTTTCTCTTCTGCCGCATCCGGGCGTAATCTGATCAGATCTTTGAGGAAACGGCTGCGGAAGGAATCCGGTTCTGAGGATTGTTGTATGGAAAGGGGATTCAGGCTGGAAGCTTTCTGCAGCAGTGCAGCATACTGGAGTGATTGTGTCTTTTCTTCAAGCGGCAGAGAAAGTGCAGACGCAACAATAGACTGCAGTTCTGTTTCAGCGTCCGTATCTGTCGGCAGGTCGGTTGGGACAATACTCCACAGTGCGCATATTCTTGCAAAAGAGAGCACCTCATTGATGAATGCCGGAAACTGAAACATGCCAGCGTAGATTGGAAAGTCATCTGCTCTTTTGCTCAATATATGAGCCAGCCGCAAGAGAGCAGTTTCCTTATCCTCCTGCTGGTCTGTTCTGAGCAGATTGGCAGCAGAAAGCAGCTGTACATCAGTAACGCATCCGGTATTTTCTGCCAGCTGATGATAGATTCGTTCTTTCTGGTATTCTGCCGCAATGATGGTCTTCATGGCTATCATTTTAGCATTGAAATTTGGTTTTCGTTTTACAGGATAAATGCGAAAGTGTTCCAGCTGGAGATTATGCTGATTAATGCAATTTTCAATTCATAATATTTCACACACGCCAGCCGTAATTGGGTATAATGATGAAGACGGCAGACAATGTCTGCAGTGGAGGAATAGAATGGCTATTTGCACAATTCTTGATGAAAAGGTTGACCGCAGGAAAAATGGGGCTGACTGCGAATTCAACGGTTATCTGGAAGATTATCTGAATCTTGGCACAGAACTGGAGCCGGTATTGAAAGAAGCACTGACATCAATCCTTGCTTCAGAACCGGATGCGAAGATCTGTGTGAATCTCAAATCAGAGATCAGCCAGAATGCTATTTCCAATCAGATCATTCGGTATAAGGATATTTTCAAGCTGAGCGGCAAAGCAATGGAATATCCATATCTCATCTATGCGGAAAATGAAGGAGAACAGAGAGCACTGCTGCTGTTCCCCTATGCACCGTACAGCTTTATCTATGTCAAAGGAAGCTACTACTGCATGACGGAACCGGGGAGTTCATTCATTGACTGCAAGAATGAGATTGTTGCAGTCAGTTCAGATAAGCCGGAAGTCATTGTTGATACCTGGAATAAGATATTCAAGATGAAGGCTGGAGCACTGCAGCGTTCCATTGATCGCAGATCCTTTGCGACCTATGACGATCTGAAGAAAGATGCAGTCAGGGCGGCTGCGGAATTGAAAGAAGAAGCACCGGAAAAACTGGCTGCCATCTCCGGTGAAGAACGGCAGTCTGAAATATACCAGTATGTCATCCGATGGTTCCTGCTGAAGAAAGTGCTGTATGTACAGTACATGGTAAATAAGAATATTCTCAATTCCGTGCATGAGGGAAATGTCAAGAAACAGCGCAATCAGGCAAAGCTGAATGCCGATGAGATTGCCTTTCTCAGCTTCAGTGAAATGTGGCGCATGACCCGCGAACAGGCGGATCATATGCAGGAAGAAGAAAAAAAGGAAGAGATGGCATCAGCACCCGCTGAGACAAAATAGTATATCGACTGGACAATCATGATAGAAACCATCAGGTCTGCATTCTATTGCAGGCCTTTCTTATGCTATAATCGATATCACCGAGAGGTGATTGATCGATGAATCGAAGAGCGGGTTTTGGCGGTTTCTGGACAGTGTTTATTTTCATTATGATATTCAGTTCGACTGGAGCACTTTTGCCGATTCTTTTTTCTGCGGCAGTAATTTATCTGATTTACAGCGCTATCAAATCAGCAAATAAAAATAATCAGTCTGACTATACCGGTTATCGATATGGACATGCAACTCGTACAAGAGCAGCAGCGCGTTCTGAACAGGAACTCAGCGATATCAATGCATATCTAAAGCGCTATTTTTTCAATAAACGAATTATGGAACTGAATGACAATATTGATTTGGTACTGCATGGGGCATCCTTTACGGACATGAGCGCTCTTGATGTATACCGCGATGGCAGAAGATTGACAACCATGGATGGTTTTCGTAAACGCTATGAGAATCTGTATGAATCTGTCATGGATACACTGTCTGCCATGGCGAAAAAGGACGGCTTTGCCAATCGATCTTCTGTAGTGGATGCTGAGGTTGTGCATCCTGAGGATGCAGTCAAAGAAGAAAAAGCGGAAGAAACAAAGAAACCGGAAGAGAGTACGGTGAAGGGAGCACAGTATTTCATCGATACGATCAACAGTCTGAACAGCGATATTCCAGATGAGGAAATCTCCAATGGACTTTACCAGTCCTCGCAGCTGCTCACACAGATTCAGAAGTATGAACAGAAGTTCCCGGATTCCAGAAATAAACTGGATAAACTATATACTTACTATCTGCCGATCCTGATCCGTATTCTGGAACAGTATTCTAATCTGCAGTATGTAAAGAGCGATCCCTCCTATGATGAGACACAGTCAAACCTGAAACGCACACTGAAACTGGTCAACGAGGCGATGACTAAGATCATATCCGGGCTGACTGATAATGATTTCATCAATCTGTCTGCCGATATATCCACCCTGGAAGCAGTGCTGAAGAAAGACGGCCTGACTGACGGCGATGTGCTTTCACAGAAAGGCAGCAAAGAAGGTAAAGCAAGTTAATATGGACAGCAGAGATAAGAAGCGGGCAGAAGAAAAAGAACGCCTGATGAAGCAGGTGCTCGGGACTAAGCGGGCTTATGAAAAGGATGGATCGGATACTTCAGTAACACTGAGCAATGACACAGATGCAGAAGAAGGAAAAACGGCGGCAGAAAGCAGTACGTTTGAGAATACCATGCGCTCTGCTGATGAGACGCTGAATGCACTGAAAGAAGTACTGACCAGACAGGCCTCAGATCTGCAGCATCTCTCCAATGAGAAGAAACGAATGGATGATGCCGATCAGGCACTTCATGAGACAGTATACGGAACGCCAAAAGTAGAGACCAGTGATGTGGATCGGCTTCAGAAAGATCTTGAGCAGGATTACGGAGTAGAACCGGAAGTAAAGAAAGACATTGATTCCGGAAAAGTGTTTTCCTCGGTGCAGGAAGAATTGATGAAAAAACTGTCCGGAAATGACGAGGCGATCAAGTCGCTGTGCAGTGCATTCCGCCGTCCTTATGTAATGGGCAGAGAGTCGGATCGGGCGGAGAATGTGATCCTGGTGACCGGTCCTAAAGGAAGCGGCAGACACTCCTGTCTAACGATGATGGCAGATGCTCTGAAAGAGCGTCAGGTCATTGCGAGCAGCGAAGTATATACCATCGATATGAGCCTTTATCAGTCAGGATCTCAGGAACAAATCTTCCTGCAGGATCTTTATAAGGCGCTCAACGGAAACGGATCCATTGTCTGCTTCGAGAATTTTGAAACCGGATTTCCTTCCTTTCTAAGAATGATCGATTCACTGGTTTGCAATGGAAAGGTAATACTGAATAAGCGCTATGTACTCAGCCGCGGAATTCTGATTGAGAATCAGACCGGTCTTGTAAAAGAAGCGGTGGATTCACTGAATGCGGCAGGCAAATATCTTGTGTTCATGACCAGCAGAGGAAACTCTGCAGTGCAGGATGCCTTCGGAGCTGGTTTTGTATATCATATTTTGGATACGGTAAACTTCACTGCCATCGATGAGAATGGCATGAGGGAAATTATTGATGCCAAGATGACAGCATTGATTGACCGGGCACAGCAGCACTTGAAAATCCAGGTAAACGCAGACCAGTCATTAAAAGACTGGATCATTGCCAGCTATGACAAGACAAATGGAGCGGATGCTGTGGCATCAATGTTTGATGATTTCTATATCTGTATTTCTCAGGAAGTGCTCAGCGACAATGCGTCTTCCGCTTCGCAGTGTACACTGACGTGCAGAAATGGATCAGCCTCAGGCACGCTGGATGGCAGAGAATTCTCGATTGTACGCTCCCGCACCAGTGAGGAAGAACTCAAAGACATCAATGCCCAGCTGGATGCGGTGGTAGGCTTGGAGCAGGTGAAGTCATATATCCGTTCGCTGCAGGATCATATTCGTGTGCAGCAGCTGAGAAGACAGCAGGGCATGAAGGTATCCGAAGTGTCCAAGCATATGATCTTTACCGGGAATCCCGGCACCGGCAAGACAACGATCGCAAGGCTGGTATCCCGCTATATGAAGGCTATCGGTGCATTAAGCCAGGGACAGCTGGTGGAAGTGACCAGAGGGGATCTTGTTGCACAGTACGTCGGCCAGACTGCACCGCTTACCATGGGCGTCATTAAGTCTGCCCTTGGCGGAGTGCTGTTCATTGATGAAGCATATGCACTGTATCGCGGCAAAGATGATTCCTTTGGCTTGGAATGCATTGATACGCTTGTAAAGGCCATGGAAGATCATCGCAATGATCTGATTGTCATTCTTGCCGGGTATAAAAAGGAAATGTCGGTATTTCTGGAGTCTAACAGCGGACTCAAATCCCGCTTCCCGAATATCATCGACTTTGCGGATTATTCCGGTGAAGAACTGCAGAAGATTGCAGATTCCATAGCCCACAGCAAAGGATATGTCATCGCTGATGATGCAGAGAAACCGCTGCAGCAGTATTTTGATAAAGTGCAGTCAGTCAATGCGGCAGAAGCCGGCAATGGAAGACTTGCCCGCAATGTCGTAGAAGAAGCGATTCTCAAGCAGTCCGGCAGATTGGTTGCACATCCTGACAGCAGAATGGAAGAACTTCTTCTGGATGATTTCGATCTGACTGTCAAAGTACAGCCGCCAAAAGAGGACAGCCTCACTTTCTGATTCACAGAATAAAGAATCCCGGCGCAGCTGCCAGGATTTTTTTGTATCTGTATATGTCTATTCGGCAGAGTAGATTTCTGTATTGCCGCTGATGGTCTGATCAATGGACTCCTGGACAATCTGCTTGGCACGAATGGTATCTTTGTTTCTGATAGCGGAAAGAATATCAAGATTTCTGCGATGCAGAGGCTCTTTGCCGTACTTCCCCAGATAGCGTTCAAACAGAATCTGATTGGCGGCACGGAAAGAGCTGAATAGTATTGGCAATAGAAGATTATTAGAGCAGACAGTCAGATGATGATCCAGCCGATACAGACAGACTGCACTGTCACTGAGGGAATCGCTGCGTTCAAAATCTTCGCAGATGGATTCCATCTGGTGAAACTGTTCTTCTGTCATTTCCTCTACTGCAGTATCAAGAGCCATGGAGATCAGCACAGTTCGAAGTTCCAGCGTGGAACGAATATAATCTCGATTCACATTGCCGAGCTTCATGATGGCAACCAGGATTTCAATGGTTCCTTCCTTCATATAGTCAGCGACAAAGGTTCCCTGTCTTGGCACCATGGTCAGAAATCCCATATGAGCAAGTTCGCATATGCCATCATTAACAACAGAGCGGGATACCTGCATCATCGTGGCGATCTCGCGTTCCGGCGGAAGTTTTTCGCCGATCTTCAGTTCTCCCTTGAGAATCATGGTCTCCAGTTCATTGATGAAGAGCTGTTTTAATGTTGGTGAAGAAATTTTAGAAAAAGCCATATTCTGTCTCCTGCTTCTGGTTTAACCAGATCCACAAAGCAATTATAGCCTTAAATTGCGAGAAATCAGAACATTTTGTGAATGAATTGACAAGAAAAACTATTAAAGAAAAATCAAATCCCATAAAATAGAAATGAAGAGAAATGCAGGTAAACAAGGAGGATATTACTATGGCATGCTTTACCGTACCAGCAGTGGAAGCGTTGATTGTGACCGCTGTCTGCAGACCTTTGGAGAAGAGGGCAGAGGAACAGAAGAAACATGGGATTGAGGTGTCTGGAAGGACCACGGCAGCAGTTTTGCTGGAAAAAAGAAAGTGGCTGACAAATCTCCTTTGGGGCGGCACCGTTCTTCTATTATTTGAGCATATCTGGCATGGAGAGATTATTCCGTATTTTCCATTTCTGACTGCAGCATACAATGCGGCAGATACGGCTGAAATGCTTCATGAGATGATGACTGTAGGAACAGCGATGTCAGCATCTGTAACATTGATCTGGCTGATCATGGTCGGGGTCAGTGAAATGGTAAGACGCAGAGATGCGGTGAGTGTAAAATGACACTGCTTATAACTCTGACTGCTGCAGTCATTGCGACAGCGGTATGGTATGGACAGAAGGATGACAGTTGGCAGGTATCCGCATTATGCTGGATGTACTGGGGTGCCGGCATCATGTGGACTGTTGATGCAGTATTTGAATATGCCAGCGAAGGTGCAGAATTCTTTACGCCGGCATTGGAAGATATGCTGAATGATACGTATCTTGGTCTGTCAGCAGCAGTGCTTGGACTGGTCATCTGGATGGTTCGCCTGCTCATCAGTGATCCAAGACATCGTTTCAAAAGGAACAGTTTGGAGGAAGCACATGTTTAAAGTATATGAAATTAAAAAGAATATTACTGCCGACAATGATCGGGATGCGGATCAGCTTAGAAGTGAACTGAAGGATCAGAAGGTATTTCTTCTGAATCTCATGTCTTCACCCGGATCCGGAAAGACAACAACGCTGATGAGAACGATTGAAGCGCTGAAGGAAGAACTCCGCATTGCTGTGATGGAAGCGGATATCGACAGTGACGTGGATGCGGAAACGATCTCAAAAACCGGTGTAAAAGTCATTCAGCTTCATACCGGCGGTATGTGCCATCTGGATGCCGGAATGACAAGACAGGGGCTGAATGAACTGAATACCGAAAATACGGATCTTGCGATATTGGAGAATGTCGGCAATCTGGTCTGTCCGGCAGAGTTTGATACCGGCGCCAGTAAAAATGCCATGATCCTGTCTGTGCCGGAAGGACATGACAAACCGCTGAAATATCCGCTGATGTTTCAAATCTGCGATGTTGTGCTGGTTAATAAGATTGATGTGCTTCCATACTTCGACTTCGACATGGAAAAGTGCATTCAGTATGTACATGAGCGCAATGCCGATGCCAGGGTAATCGCGATATGTGCAAAGACCGGCGAGGGAATGGAGGAGTGGTATGAATGGCTTAGAAGTCAGGTAAAGTCCTGGCAGAATGGATAAGAACAAGATGAGTGATAATAATCAGAACGTCAGAGAACCGATTATCAAACTTGGTCAGATGATCACAGACCGCATTGGTCATAAGGTCACTGCAGAAGATCCGGAATACTGGGGACTGGCTGCAGTCATCACAGATGAAATGGCGGAGATTGGTCTGAAGATGAAGGTCAGACATCCCCGTACAATGGCTGATATGGTCAGTCTGACAGGCAGGACAGAAGAAGAGCTGAAGCCGCTGCTGGATCAGATGTCGGAATATGGCATGCTGGAATTCAACTGGGAAAATAAGGAGCACGTCAAGCAGTGGGTACTGCCGATGTTTGTGCCGGGAGCTGCAGAGTTCTTCATGATGCATCCGACACTAGCGGAAGAAAAACCACAGCTGGCAGACTTTTTTGAACGAATGACATTTTTGCCTCTGGCAAAGATCACAGCGATGGTTCCTCCGGGAGGGTCGGGAGTCGGCATGCATGTCATTCCGGTAGAGAAGGCAATCGATGCGACTCAGCAGTCTGCCAGTGTAGAGCACATTTCTCACTGGCTGAATAAATACGATGTATACAGTGTCGGAGCGTGCTCCTGCCGCAAGCAGCAGCGGATCCGCAATGAGGGAACCGGCGACCTTGAAGGAGAATACTGCATCGGAGTCGGTGACATGGCTCACTACTGCGTCGAGACAAATAAGGGACGTTACTGCACTTATGATGAAGTTATCGAAATCCTGAATCGTGCAGAACGTCATGGCTATGTTCATCAGATTACGAATATTGACGGTGAGAACAAGATTTTTGCGATCTGCAACTGTGCACCTGGCGTATGCAATGCCCTGCGTACCAGTCAGCTATTCAATACCCCGAATATGTCCGCATCTGCTTATCGCGCACATGTGGATAAAGAGAAGTGTGTTGCCTGCGGCAAGTGTGTGGAGATCTGTCCGGTCGGAGCTGTCAAACTTGGGCAGAAGCTCTGTTCAAAACACGGCGAAGTAGCATATCCGAAGGCATTGCTACCGGATGCGACTAAATGGGGCGATGATAAATGGGATCGCAATTACCGGAACAACGCCAAGATCAACTGCTATGATACCGGTACTGCTCCATGCAAAACGTCCTGTCCGGCTCATCTGGCAGTACAGGGATACATCAAGATGGCATCCGAAGGCAAGTACATGGAAGCCCTGAAGCTCATCAAGCAGGATAATCCATTCCCGGCAGTATGCGGTGCAATCTGCAACCGCAGATGTGAAGATGTCTGCACTAGGGGGACCATTGATCAGCCTCTGGCAATTGATGAAATCAAGAAGTTTATTGCTCAGCAGGAACTGGACAGTGACAAACGCTATATTCCTCTATGCGAAAACGGTGAAGGAAAATTCTATGATGAGAAGATTGCCGTTATCGGTGCCGGTC
>SABF01000328.1 GCA_009929095.1 Erysipelotrichia bacterium | reverse complement strand
TCAAGGTACATACCGAAAATCCGCGAGAGGTCGGTGCGGATCAGATTGTGGATGTGGCAGAGGTGTATCATACTTATCACACTTCCTGCATTGTCATTGATTTTGGCACGGCGACTACTTTTGACTATGTATCGAAGGATGGCGTATTCGGCTATGCAGTTATTGCCCCGGGGATTTCAATCATGGCCAATGCACTTTCTTCACAGACTGCTAAGCTTCCGGAAATTGAAATCAAGAAACCGGACTCAGTTCTTGGCAGAAATACAATACAGTGCATGCAGTCCGGTATTGTATATGGCTATATAGGACTCGTGGAGTATATCGTTAAAACCATGAGAAAAGAATTGAAGGATGAAACATGCAAAGTAATTGCGACTGGCGGACTGGGCAGGGTAATTGCGACCGAGACAGACATTATCGATGCGTACGATCCGGATATTGCGTATAAGGGAATGAACATTATCTACAAGATCAATCGGGACAAAGGTACCTGGCCAAAAGCAGAGTAGCCAGTTCTCATAAGAGAATTGGCTTTTTTTCTGTGACTGACATTTACCTGCTCTATGCTGAAACGTATAATAAAATGAGTTTTCAGATCAGCATGGGGGATACAGTGACTGAAAAGCTTAGAATGCCAAGACTGAATTATATTCTGTATAAACTGATCCTTGCAGGACTGATCGGATTGTTTTTCTGCTATCTGCACCAGGCATATACATCTGCTTCTGCCTATGGCGATGCACCATTCTATGCCATTCTGGTGTTTACTGCCGGCTTGATTGCATTTCTGCCGCGTACTGTGGACAAAATTGCCTATGTACTTCTTTCAGCCTTTGGAACGATCTATTTCATTTCCGAGGAAATATATTTCAGTGAATTCCATGACTATATCGCAATCTCCGGTCTGCTGTCACAGACTCACGAAGCAGGTGCTTATTCCTATATGCTGAAGGATCTGCTGAGCCGAGTGGATCTCATTACGATAGCATTGTTTGTGCTCGGACTGATCTGTGCAATTGGCTTTGTCAAGACTGATGCGCCCAGGAAAAGTGTGCTGATTGCAGAAATCTGCATTGCACTCTGTGTAACTGCCATTGTTCCATACAGTTTTTACCAGGCCTATCACAGTACAATTCCTGATGCACAGGAAAATGGCTATGGGGATGGTTACATCTACAAGTACATGCCTTCAGCAGTGTCATTTGTATCACTGTTTGGCATGGAAGAATTTCTGCTGCGGGATATTCGAAGCATGATTGGCACAGCGCCCGACAGCAATCCTGAGATTATCAGAGAAAGAATTTCTTCATTCATGAAGGGCAGAAGCGTACATCAGGATAACGCTATGACAGGTGTATTCGCTGATAAAAGTCTGATTGTTATTCAGGCAGAATCACTGAGTACCTTTGCAATTGACAAAACACTGACACCGACACTATATAAACTCAGAAATGAAGGCTGGGATTTTGAGAATTTTCTGGCTCCGCTGCGCAATGGCTCTACCAGTGCGACAGAAGTCATGGCCAATACCGGACTGTTCCCCAGCAATGATGGCAATATCGTTTCCATTGCCTATGCCGATAACACTTATCCGACTGCATTGGCTAAGATGTTTGCCGGGTATGGCTATGATACAGATGCATTTCATAACAACTTTGCCAACTACTACAACCGGCAGAATTTCTACCCGGCCATCGGCTATTGCAATTTCATGGATCCTTACCGAATGCAGGTTGAGAATATTGAGAGTGATTACTGGTGCTCTCAGAAAATTGCCTGGATGGATTTTCAGGATCCTAGGTATTTTACATTCTGGGTTACCTACAGCGGTCACCAGGACTATCTGAACGACTTCAATGATCCGGAGAAGTACGGGCCGCATTGTGCTGAAG
>SABF01000327.1 GCA_009929095.1 Erysipelotrichia bacterium | reverse complement strand
CATCAAGATACTGCTGTACCTGCTTCGGAGATAATTCTCCTTTCGGCAGTACAAATTTATGACCAAGCAGGAAACTCATCTGCTCAAATTCCTTCATGCGCCTTGCCTGCGGTTCTTCATGAATACGGTATACGCATGGCAGGTTATGACGATTCATGTAGTCAGCCACAGATACATTGGCTGCGATCATGCAGTCTTCAATCATTGCTTCTGCATGACCCTGTACACGAGCAGCAATTTCAGTAGGATGGCCTTGCTCGTCTGTTTTAATAATAGACTCTGCAGAGTCAAAATCAATCGCACCCTTGCCATGACGGTTTCTGCGAATCGCATCAGCGCAGTCCTTCAAATCTGTAAACAAGGTGCCCAAGTGTGCGTACTGCTCACACACTTCTGTGTTGCCTTTCAGAATCTCATTGACTTTGTTATATGTCATACGCTCAGCAGAGCACATGACTGACGGATACAGTTCACAGCTGACAATTGTCCCATCTCCTGCAACAATCATCTCACAGGTAATAGTCAGTCTGTCTTCATGCGGATTCAGACTGCAGATACCATTGCTGAGGATATGCGGAAGCATCGGTACAACCGTATTCACTGCATAGGTAGATGTTCCGCGCTTGAACGCTTCTTGATCCAGCGGTGATCCGTCTGTAACA
This sequence comes from Erysipelotrichia bacterium, assembly GCA_009929095.1. GTDB lineage: Bacteria > Bacillota_I > Bacilli_A > Erysipelotrichales > Erysipelotrichaceae > Bulleidia. The sequence continues at coordinate 1,242 of SABF01000327.1, read as the reverse complement.
TAATGCGACACATCCGCGATGCTGACTTTCAGATTCCATCCCTCCGGGATCACAGAAACACCTACTGCATCATCAAAATCCTTGGAATCATCACCATCGATGGTTACAATCGTTTCATTTCGAAGATCCCTGCGTCCCTTAAGTTCTTCCTCACTGATTTCTGATGCGGCAGCCCTTGCATTTTCCATGACTTCTTCCGGAAATTCCGGTTCAATGTCATGATCCAGAAGAATCGAAAGGATATCCACTCCTGGGTCATCCTTAAAACCAATGGAACGCTCTACTCGAAGAATCAGCGGTGTTCCATAGCGTTCAAACGTCAGCAGAACCTTCATGCCTTCTGTTGGTGTAAAATCCTTCGGATACCTGACATTGGTCGGCTTGGAAGCGAGCTTTTCATCATCCGGTGTACATACCAGTCCGTGCCTAGTCAGATTGAATGTTCCAATCGTGTGAACAATTGCCCGCTTGATAACCTGCTTTACTCTTCCATAGCCGCTGCGTCCCGCTTTCAGAAGTACAGTATCCCCATCCAGGGCATCTCCCTGATCTTCCGGTTCCACAACAATGGAATCCTGACCTTCACGGTCAATAAATCCAAGTCCTCTGCGATTGACTGATAGCTTTCCGGTCATATAACCGGCCATTTCCGGAGTCAGATAGCAGTTCTCTTCATCTCTGACCAGTACAAAAGATTCTTCCATTTCATCCAGAATCCGGCTCAATTCCGCCAGGTCCATAGATTTAGAGATACCTAAAGCTTTGGCAATCTTCTTTCGGTTCATGGTTCCTTTTTTTCCTGTCTGAACCGTTGACAGAATGTTTTCATTTATATTGCTCATCATATTTCTTTCTCGCCTTCCGGCGGTTAATAAAACAGCCGATGTATCATACACCGGCTGTTTGTTTCAAATGATCACAGGATACGGATCAGAATTACTAACGCGAAGAAGGCAGCGCCAAGCACCAGAGTGATGTTGGAGATGACTTTTTCGGAGCCCCGCTCTTTTACGTTTGCAAAGAGATTCAGCCCGCCGTTTCCGGTAAACGCACCTGACATACCATCAGTTTTTCCGCTCTGAAGCAGAGACAGAATAATCAGACATGCCGATACGATCATTAACAATGCGTTAAGCATGAAGTAGATGCTCCTTTCGCCAATGCTTGTCTATTTTAGCATAGTGACACTTTGAATGCAATTGTGATTATTTCCAGCAAATACCGCTGCTATTTCGCGGCAGG
>SABF01000326.1 GCA_009929095.1 Erysipelotrichia bacterium | reverse complement strand
CAGTTCAGATTCCCATACACGGAACTGAAGCTGTTCCTTGATATACTCCTTTTTAGCAAGTATATCAGGCAGATCAATTGCCAGTTTGCCATTCAGAATATGAGGAATCAGGATTCGTTCAACATGACATGGAACGATTGTTTTAACTTTATCAAATGCATCCGGATCCATGGTAATGACTTCAATCGGTTCCCCTGGATTGATCTGTTCGTCATCCATGGAGATAATATCGCACTGACCCTTTCCTTCCTGGTCAAATACGCGCCAGGCCATCAGTTTTCCAGGAATAATCGCTTTAGTAGCAGAGTCAGAGCATTTCATCTTCGGATCATAAGTACCGTCTGCCTTCTTTACTGCCACCAGTTTATATACTCCGCCAAATACAGGGGAGGAAGAAGAAGTGATCAGTTTTTCACCAACGCCATAAGAATCAAACTTCGCGCCTTCATAGATTTCCATGTCTGCCATCTTCTTCTCATCAAGAGAATTCGATGCGACCAGCTTTACATACGGCTTGCCGGCTTTATCCAGTGCCTTGCGCAATTTCTTATAACCGCGGGCAAGGTCGCCGGAATCTATTCTTGCCGATTTCACTCGGCGATTGAGATCATCCGGATATCTGCGGATCAGTTCATCATCCAGTTTAATCAGGTTCGGCAGACCGGAGTCCAGAATATTATACGTATCAAGAAGCAGGGATACATTATCCGGATAGGTTTCTGCATAAGCCTCAAACGCCTCAAATTCACTTGGATAGAATTCAATAAAGCTGTGGGCAATCGTACCGACTGCCTTCACCTCGGGTCCATATTTCATTTCTGCAAGACAGTTCGCCGTTCCGACACAGCCGCCAAGTACTGCCGCATATGCCCCGTCATTGCCAGCGGATTCTCCCTGTGCTCTTCTGGTTCCAAACTCCATGACATTGCGCGGGCGATGTGTGCTCAGGCCGGATATCTTTGTGGCCTTAGTAGCGATCAGAGAATGAAAATTCATTGTCTGAAGAAGATAAGTCTCAATCAGGATTGCACCGACCATATCGCATTCCACTCTGACCATCGGCACCTGCGGATAGCATACGGTTCCTTCTCTCAGAGCATACAGATCACCCTTCCAGCGGTAATCACGCAGATAATCGCAGAATTCTCTGCTCATCCCCTTATACTGGAGCCACTTGAGATCCTTTTCATTAAAATGATAGTTCAGAAGAAACTTGATCAGTTTATCCTGGCCGCAGCTGATGGCATAACCCTGACCATCAGGATTGTTTCGATAGAACATATCAAAGACCATGACAGTATCTTTAAATCCATGCAGGTAAAGGCAATTGGCCATGGTGAATTCATAGAAATCAGTTACCATAGCCGGATTGTCATAATCTTCATCCGGTATATATGGTTCGACATTGATCTGACTCATTGTTTTCAATCCTTTCTGACTGCAATCTGACAGGATTCCAGTACATCCAATGTTTCCTTCTGTTTTAATTCTGTAGTCGCAGCACATGCACTGGCAACAACTTCAATCACGGTATTCGGCAGGAATGACCTCAGAATAATTGCATTGGACAGCACGCAGATATCTGTATCCAGACCGCATAACGTAATCATATCAGGATTAGCTTCTCTTATTGCCTCTGCAAGATGTTCAGCGCCGAATGTCGATTTCCTGAAGATGATCGCATTTCGTTTTGTCAGTGCTTCACTTACCTGAGACTGAATTTTCCAGCCTTCACTGCCTCTGATACAGTGCGCAACCGGAAGATGCTTTCCTTCAAATGTATTCAGATAATCGGATTCGTGAGTATCCATGGTGGCATATACCGCATCATATTCCGGATCATTGATCAGGGCCTGCGCCAGACCCACTCTTCGCGCCATGCCCTTGGAAAGTTCGCCCACCGG
>SABF01000325.1 GCA_009929095.1 Erysipelotrichia bacterium | reverse complement strand
GCCGTTCGAGGCCAGATTATGAAGAGATTTCAGCATAAACATCAGATGCGTCGTCGAAAGATAATCTGTACCAAGCCGCTGGATTTCTTCAAACGTTTTGTTCTCAGCAATCCATTCATTCAGTTTTTCTATCAGCAGAACCATTTCCTCGCCTGTAGAAAGCGTATCAAATAGTACAATCTTCTTATCTGGAAATTCCTGCAGACACATATCACTGGCTACACGTGCAGAATTGTACGTCCCTGAAAGTCCACTGGTCATGGTTACAACAAAACATTCGTCTGCCTTGAGATAGGCATTCAGCCATGACTGTACGCTTGGACATGCTGTAGAAGACGGTCCTTTATATTCCCGCAGCCGATTCAGCATTGTTTCAAGATGTAGATTTTCATCATCCACATACTGATCAACACCAAGCATAATAGTAAGCGGTACAATTTCAAGTTCGCCTGGTTTGGTTCGCATGTCGCAGGATGAATCTGCAATGACCAGTCTGCTCATAAATGAACTCCTCCGTACATAAAAAGTTTATATGGTTTATTGTACTTTGTAAAGAGTTATTTAATAACCGATTGATTGATGGCGTAACTAATTTCGGATATATTGCAGAAAAACCCGATTCAGGCCATCTGTATTTTTCAATGCATTAATTCTGTATGACAGAGCATTCAGAGACATACAAAGATATGACTGATCAGCATGATTCAGATGAAACAGATCTGATGCATCAATGGAAGCATTCATAAGCACTGCATTGATTTCTTCTCTGTTCATCAGACAGAATTTCTGACGCAGCATCTGACATTGCTTCCTTGAAATACTCAATGAAGAAAGAGGAAGCTTCAGTATGATTCTGCCAATCGTATTCGTCATAATCGGTTCATATAGATTTATCGGAACGCTTTTCCAGCACTTTATATAAGAGTTTAGCACCCTGATGCACTGCTCCTGATCAATATCGCTTATGAAATGATTCTCACTCTGCAATCGGCTAAGATATCCATAAGCATAATCAATTCCTTCCATCTTTGGATCCAGCTGGCAGCAAAGCTGATAGCTTATATCACAAGGATACTCCCTGGCATTGCTTTCTGGCTGATATTGCGTAAAACTGCATCTGAAGCTTTCCAGTGAATACTTCATGGAAGGTGAAGCACACGCTGGAAGATCGTTTTTCACCTTTCGATAAAGCAGTCGGCATATTTCAACCTGCCGCAAGATATTATTCATACCGTCTTTATATGCCTGCTCAAGTTCACAGATGCTAAGCTGCTGCAGCGGCCTTGAGGTTCCATGCTCTAGTACGTACTCAATCGAATTGATCATCTGAACAGCAATTCCGCGTGATACCGATGTACTTCCTCCACCATGATTTAACAGAATCAGATGCTTCAGTCTGGCGGGAACGAACTCTTTCAGGGCTGCGCTGTATTCCAGTGATTTGATTTCACTGCTGCTCATCTGCACTGATCCATCCAGCTGTACAGGCTGTCATACAGCAGTGTGACTGATCCGCCGGCTTCATGTTCAAAAAAATCTTTCATGATCTGCAGACAGTCGCTGTCACTAACCATATCCTCTGTTTCATTTTTAAACCAGCAGAATACTTCCTGAAGATCTGACAGTATCTCAGGATATTCATTCTGTGAAATAAATGAGGAGTCTTGAAATTCACTGATCAAAGACTCCAGAATACCTTTGTCAGTTTCAATGCGAGCATACTCTTTCAATGTATTCTGATGTACCATGATAAGCTGCTGACATTGCTTTTCCGTCAGAGTCAAACCGAATTGTTCACCCTTCTGATTGCATGCAAGAATTCTGTTCTTCTCATCGCTGCTTTCTTTCTCAGCATCAATCATAATCATCCATTCCATCTCATCACCTCGTTTTGAATAATAGCAGTCG
>SABF01000042.1 GCA_009929095.1 Erysipelotrichia bacterium | reverse complement strand
CATTCCATCCTCTTCTTTATATTCATAAACTCCGGATATGTAAAGTTTAACTGCCTGTTTTTCCACATCAGCAATCAGTTCCTTCCCAATGTAGTTTCGGTAATCATTCTGACTGCCGTATATCTGCGTAATGAATCGGTCACTGACAATCACCTTCGGAATATTCTTCTGGATATCTCGTTTTGTAATGAACTGACCCGCGATCATCTTCACGTTGTCCAGAACTGCAGCATCTTCATTTGCACCGATGATTTCGATATTGACCTTCTTTTTCTTTTCTTTATATACAGATGAGCCAAGTGTGTTGGTCAGTGCAGCTGCCTTCAGATCCTTTGCATATCGCTTTTGATAATCTGAAATCATCTCTGCTGTCAAAAGTTCCTCTGCCTTCGGTTCATTCCATGTGTAATTCGAAAAATCAAAGTCCGGATCAGCGTTATCTGCGTTGGCATCTCCAACATTGATACTGATATTTCTGGCACCAAAACCTGACCATTCTGAATTGATGTTATTTACCAGAGCATCGCCAATCGTAACAATGGAGATGACTGAACCTATGCCTATGATAATGCCAAGCATTGTCAGAAATGACCGCATTTTATTTGCCTTCAATGATCCAATTGCAAGCTTGATATTTTCAATCAGCATATACACCTCTTCCGCTGTCCGATGTGATGCGTCCATCCACCAGGGTAATCACCCGTGGGCATCTCTGAGCAAGTTCTTTACTATGAGTAATCAGTATAATTGTCTTTTGTTCTTCCCGATGAAGACGTTCAAAGATGCTGATGACATTCTCACTGGTTTCAGAGTCCAGTGCGCCTGTCGGTTCATCAGCCAGAATAATCTTGGGATTGTTGATCAGGGAACGGGCTATCGCAACTCTCTGTTTCTGGCCGCCGGACAGTTCATTAGGATTGTGATTCATACGATCCTTCATGCCGACTAGTTCCAGCAGTTTTTCTGCTTTTTCTCGACGCACAAGCGGAGAATCTCCAGCATAGAGTGCCGGCAGTTCCACATTGTGCAGCGCACTGGAGCGGGCTACCAGATTGAAATTCTGGAATACAAATCCAATCTTGGTATTCCGGTATTCACTCATCTGATCCGGGTTCATTTTGGACATGTCAATGCCATCCAGAAGATACGATCCAGATGTTGGCGTATCAAGAATACCGAGAATATTCATCAGCGTGCTTTTCCCGCTTCCCGACTCGCCGACAATTGCCGCAAATTCACCTTCCTGTACTGACAGATCTATCCCATGCAGAATTTCCAGTTCATTTTCTTTTCCGACATTATAGGATTTGGTTATACTCTGAAGACATAACAGATCATTCATCTGTCACCCCTCCATCGGATCTTTCTGATTGCTTTTCAATGTCTGCCAGTCAAAGACAGCCTGTACTTCAGCTCCTTCAGTAACCTCAGTCCCGCTGATTTCCGCATTGTATTCATTGACAGATCCCACTTTGACCAGAACATCCTTAAATATCCCATCCGTCTGTCTGACCAGAATATGCGATCCTGAGCCGTCCTCAAAGATTGCATCCAGCGGAACGGAGAATACATTGGAGATGCTTGACACAATGATCTCTGCCGTTGCCTTAGTTCCGACAAATACCTTGTTCGCATCCCCAATCGTAATGACAACAGTAAATCCTTCTTTTCCTTCAGTGGCTGAGGCAGTCGGTGAAATCCGTCTTACGGTGCCTTTCACAACATCTCCGGAAGTGTCAGTCGTAATATCCGCATTCATGCCTTCCTTAACCTTATTGATGTCAGAGGCATCTACCTGCACTTCCATGACCAGCTTGTCCACAGACTGAATCACGGCAACTTCTCCTTTGGCAACGCTGCCGATCTTGGCATTGAGCTCTGTAATTTTCCCGGAACTTTCAGCCTTCAGAATATAGCTCTGCTTCAGTTTCTCCACTTCTGCAAGTTCATCCTTGCCGGTGTAGTCCTGATACGTTTTCCAGGCCTGAGCAGCCTGCTGATTGAGTTCTGCTATCGCATTTTCAGCACTGCGGATTGCTTCGTCCTTTGCGCGAACGGCTTCTTCCTGCTTGCTCTTTGCGGTTGCAATCTCACTCGTCAGTGCATTGTATTTTCCTGATGCGTCGCTGTAATTTTTCTCTTTTTCACTCACATTAAAAACTGTCTGTGCTTCTCGCAGCCTGGCCTGTGCCGCATCCAGCTCTGCCTTAGCCGCTTTATAAGCATCCATCTCGGGACTTGGATCCTTCAGATCAACCTGACTCCAGGCCAGATAAGCCTGCTGCATGAGCTGATCCTTCTGAGCAGTTTCTTCTGTTCTGGCTTTTGTCTCGCTGACAGCCTGATTGTATTCACTGACTGCTCTCTGATAGGTCGATTCATAATTGTTCTTAGCGCTGACCGCATTCTGATAGTCCTTTTCAGCCTGGGATACGAGTCTGTTCTGTTCCTCAGCTACTCTGTTCTTGCTGGCACCGGACGCTTCCTGCTGCTTAGTCAGTTTGTCAAACGCATCTTTATAGTCTGACTTCTGTTTGGCAATATCCTTCTGCTTCTTTTCAACATCGCCCTTCATGGATGAGTCATCCAATTCCGCAATGATATCGCCCTTTTTGACCATATCGCCGATTTTAACATTCAGTGTCCTGATCCTGGCTTCCATCGGTGAGGAAACACTGCTGGATTCTTCACTCTTGACTGTGCCTTTGACCACAATCGACTGCTTCAGATCACCTTTTGTGAGTATGACTGTTCTGATTTCTTCCGATCCTTCTTTACTGACTTCTGTTTTTGAAGTCAATGAATTCTTTACAAGAATACCGGCACCTGCAAGTAACGCTGCTGAAAGTGCAATCAATAAAAACATCTTCATTCTTCTCATATATTAACCTCACCACGAATTGTATACGGTAAAAATATAGAGAACCTGAAGCCAGTCTTACATTTTCTTAAGGTTGGACGGAATCACTATTTTAAATACCGTTCGGTATTTTCCATCAGATTCATCCAGAATAATTTCTCCATGATGATCTTCAATTATTTTTCTGGCGACCGAAAGTCCCAGTCCATTCCCATACAGGCCATTGGCGATGCTTGACACAAACGGTTCAAATATTTTTTCTGCAGCTGCAGTATCAATACCTTTTCCATCATCTTCTATCAGAAGAATATAACTATTTTCGCAGAAACTGGATAACAGTCTGATTTTGGTATTGCCGGCATTATGCTTGATTGCATTATTAATAATATTATCGATCGCTCTTCTGAATTCACTTCTGTCAATTTCAATGACCGCCCCGGCTGCCTGCAGATCCAGTTCCAGCGTCATGTTCTTATTCTCTATCTCTGCCAGTTTCCTGATCATGACAGTCCGGATATATTCATCGGCTGACACTGCTTCCAGATGATACTGAAAAGCTGAATGATCCGTTATATTGTAGTGATAGAACTGATTGATCATTTCGTTCAGTTCATCCGCCTTTTCGTCGATCAGGGTCAGTGTCCGATCAACACTTTCCTCTTCAATCGTTCCATCCTTCAGTGCCTGCGTATATCCCTTAATCACTGTAATCGGTGTTTTCAGATCATGCGATATACCGTTATAGAAATCCAGTTTATCCTGCTGATGCTGACGGGATGCTTTGTTGGCATCAGCAATTTTTCTGGACATATCATTGAATTCATTGAAGATATCAGCGTATTCCTTAGGCCCTTTATATTCTTCTATGCTTGCCTTTCCTTCTGTCTCCATATCCTGAATTGCCTTATCCAGCACAACCAGAGGTCTGATGATCCTGTACCGCATATCAAGAATAAAGAAGCCGATCAGAAGAAGCGCAACAATCAATACGCCAGCCAGCATCTGCAGTGTCCGCTGCTCAATATCGTTATAAACGCCATTGAGCATTCCATCACTGTTCACAATCATGGTATAGGTATTACCATCATCTGCTGCAAACTGGTATCTTCCCAGCATAACAGGGTTGCCAGTCAGATAATTCAGTTCTTCCTCACTCAGCTGATGGTGATTCAGAATACTGGAATTGGATACAATCTGATTTTCATCAATGATGATCATCTGCCCACTCTCTGACATATCAGCATACTGTATGAATACGCCCGTATATTTTTTCCCATCTTCTCCGGAATAATGAATCACCGAGCGATATGCATATTGCTTCAGATCAATGATATATAAAAGGTCATTCGCATCAATGCAGTGGGATTGCCCATCAGCCGAGTATACCGATCTGCCTGAACTGTCCAGCACCCAGAAAACACTGTCACTGCCAAACAGTTTCTGGTATGGATAGGAAGAAAACTCCTTCTTCGCCAGAATTTTGTCATATTGCTTAATCTGAGTCATCTGTTCGGCTTCATCAAATTTCAAATATAAATTGTTAATATTCAGGTACGCCAAGCCAAAAACTGCAATCAGAAGTATCACCAGAATTGCAACTCTGCCAATCAGCTGTTTCAAAACAGTTCTATTTTTCACTGATAAAACGATAGCCCAATCCTTTCAATGTCTGAATTGTTTCTTTTCCTTCCTCATCCTTCAGCTTATCTCTCAGACGAGAAATATGCGTCATGATCACACTGTCATCTGCATCATAATATGAGCCGCGCGTCATCTGTGCCAGCTGTGCTTTTGTGAATACCTGATTCGGGTGCTGCATCAGAATATAAAGAAGCTTGAACTCCATCGGTGTAAGCTGCACATTCTCTCCATTCTTCATGCAGCTTATCTCATTTGCATTGATTGTCAGACTGCCGATTGAAATCACCGAATAATTCAATGCATGGTAACGTTTCATGACTGCTCGGATTCTTGCCAGCAGTTCCATATTATTGAATGGCTTTGTAATATAATCATCCGCGCCAAAATTGAATCCTTCTATCTTATCCATATCACTGTTCTTTGCCGTCAGAAAAATGAATGGAATCTCACTTTCTTCCCGGATCTTTTTCGCCAGTTCAAAGCCATTCATCTTCGGAAGCATAACATCCAGAAGACACAGATCTACATGTTCTTTCTGAAAAAGCATCAATCCCTCCACACCATCTGCGGCACAGAGAACCGTATATCCCTCATTCTCCAGATACATTTTCAGCAGTTCAACAATTTCTCTCTGATCTTCAACAACGAGTATTTTCATGTGTTTCCTCAATGGCAGAGTACCACGGCAGATCATAGAAGATCAATCAATATCAATCAGCATTTATTTTATTATTGGTATTCTGCAGCCGTATAAATATATCATCGGTCCCGTTCGCCTTTCAATCCGCCGAACAGTGCTTCAGGCTTCAGTTGAATTATCTTTCACCAATCACACATTTTTTGGTATAATTTCTCGTGCATGGGAGATTGGTGGAATTGGCAGACACGTCAGTCTTAGGAACTGATGCTTCGGCGTATGGGTTCGAGTCCCATATCTCCCACCATTATTGCTGATAAAGCCGCACAGAATTATGCGGCTTTTCTAATTGCTGTATTGCCATCACTGGCACTTAAGATATCTGATGTCAAAGCTGCTCTCAGCCCCATAAAATTTGGAATTGACCGTTTCATGAGTACTTTACTTATGTTATCATGCAGCATGGTACTGCGGCCAGATGGGGATGCGGTATCCCTGACATGACATAAGCATTAGTCAAACCTGTCAGTATTGTAGATATGCATGCATGAATGCAAAGGAGAGGAAAGAGAATAAATGAAACGTATTTCACAAGCTTTGTTATCCGCTATGATGGTTTTGTCACTCGCGGCTTGTTCCAGCAGCAAGCCAGCCGCCTCAGGAGTATCCGGAACATTTACCGGTACTGCCAAGGGCATGGGCGGTGATGTCACAGTTACCCTGACACTTGAAAACAGCGTCATTACAAACTGCACAGCTGAAGGCGAGAAGGAAACTGCCGGTATCGGCATCCCTGCTCTTGAAACAGTCGCAGATGAAATTAAGACAGCAAACAGCATTAACGTAGATACAGTCAGCGGTGCTACCGTAACTTCTTCCGCAATCATCGAAGCAGCTTCTGCTGCTCTGACTTCCGCCGGGCTCAATCCGGAAGACTACAAGACTTCGGCTGTGGCTTCTGCTGCAGCTGCTGAGGATGTCACCAAGGATACAGACATTGTTATCGTCGGTGCCGGCGGTGCCGGTATGACCGCAGCTATCACTGCTGCTGATGCAGGATCCAGCGTCATTGTAGTTGAAAGCCAGGCCATGGTCGGCGGAAACTCCGTCAGAGCTACCGGCGGTATGAACGCTGCTGCTACTAAAGCCCAGCAGAGCAATGAATTTGATGAAACTGCCGGTGTTGAAAAGACACTTGCAAGTGCTGCTAAGAATTACGCAGACAACACCGCAATCACAGAACTCGCTGCAGCAGTACAGAAACAGTGGGATGAGTATCAGGCTAATCCTACCGGCTACTTTGATTCCGTTGAACTCATGGAACTAGATACCATGATTGGCGGCAAGGGTATCAACAATCCCGATCTCGTAAAAACACTCTGCGAAAATTCCGCTGATGACATCACATGGCTTTCCACCATTGGAATTGATCTGACAAGTGTTGGCAGCTTCGGCGGTGCAAGCGTCAAGCGCATTCATCGTCCGGTCAATGCTGAAGGGAAAACCATTGCAGTAGGTTCCTATATGGTTCCGATTCTTGAATCCGTAATGAAAGACAAGGGCATTGAAGTTATGCTGAACACCACAGCTAATGAAATTCTGACAGACGACAATGGCGCAGCTGTTGGCATTGTTGCTGAAAAGAACGATGGAAGCAAGGTTACGATCAATTCCAAGGCAGTCATTCTGGCAACCGGCGGCTTCGGTGCAAACAATGACATGGTCAAGGGACAGAATCCTGCTCTTGACGGCTACATTACTACAAACGCTGCTGGCGCTCAGGGCCAGGGAATCAAGATGGCTGAAGCAGTCGGTGCCGGAACAGTTGCTATGAAGCAGATCCAGCTTCACCCGACAGTTCATGTCGCTGAAGACGGCTCTGCAAATCTGATTACTGAAGGTCTGCGCGGTGATGGTGCTATCCTTGTCAACAAGGAAGGCAAGCGCTTCACAGATGAAGTTGGTACACGCGATGTCGTATCTGCAGCAGAAAATGAACAGACAGATGGTGTGGCATGGCTGATCGTTGATCAGAAGATGGTAGACGCCTCTGCTGTTATTCAGGGATATATCACCAAAGGCTTTACAGTGACGGGAACAACAGTCGAGGAACTTGCTGCAGCAATGGATGTTGATTCTGCTGCTCTAGTCGCTTCCATGGATACATGGAATGCCAATGTCAAGGCTGGAACTGATGCTGAATTCGGACGCACAAGCTTCGCTGATCCGCTCGATACAGCTCCGTACTATGCAATTACTGTTCAGCCAGGTGTTCACCATACTATGGGCGGTGTCACAATTGACACAGCTTCTGAAGTCCTGAATACCAGCGGCACTGCAGTCAAGGGTCTGTTCGCAGCTGGCGAAGTGACTGGCGGTGTACACGGTGCCAACCGTCTTGGCGGCAACGCAGTCTGTGACTTCGTGGTCTTCGGACGTATAGCCGGAACAAGTGCCAGCGAATACGTAAAGTAATTTCTGAAAGCAATACTATAAAGCCGCTCAGTCTTATGACCGGGCGGCTTTTCTTCTACATTTACCGGCTTGATTCAAAAGAGTTTCTGATCGAACTGTTCAGTCTCCAATGCTTTTCTTAAACCCCATATGAGATGCATATGGGCGCAGCTTAATATATACCAGAGATGCAACAACAATTGAGATTCCTGCATTGATTGCGCTGGCTCCAACATTCCATGCAAGCGTGACATCTGCCATTGATCTTCCCAATATAACCAGTTTATAGAAATAACCGATCAGCGGATCTGCAATGACATTGAAGATAAGACCGCATGCGGATGAAATAACTGTCCATTTCATGATCTGTTTCGGATCTTTCTGCTCATCCAGTTTTCCGACCTTTTCAGCAACCAGTCCGGTAATCAGACCGATGCAGAGTTTGCAGATAAATGTTTTCGGTGCATATACCACATAGATCGGATCAAACAGATCGCCAATTGTCATGCCTATAGCTCCAGCCATTCCGCCTGGCAGACCGCCTAGCAGCAGTGCTCCGATCACCACAACTGCATTTCCCAAATGAATGGATGTCGCATCTCCTCCCGGCAGCGGTATTTTGAACTGAAGAAATGTAAACACAGCGTAAGACAATGCCGCAAAGATGGCAATATATGCCATTTTACGAATACTACGATTCCCCTTTGTTTCCATTTGCAATAGCCCCCTATAGATTTGTTAATAAATCACGAAGGCATTGTATCGCAATTTTGTACGAAGGTCGACTGATCTGTTCAGATTAATGCCCCGATACTGCAGAGACAATATCGAATATCACGATGTTCACTGATGCCTTTCGGAAATCAATCAATGGCATCGCACATTGATCAATCATGATCCTGCATTTCATACATCTGTTTAAGCAGATTCAAAACACCTATGTGCTGCAATACTGTGACCGTGGACAATCAAATTCTGTTACTGAATCCTGATGATAATTTTGGTGTGTCGCTTGATACAAGTCTTCGGATCAAACGATTATTCAGACATCGTTTTTCAACCCGGGAACATGAAATAAAACTCAGAAGAATTCCAGCACATGGGCTGCCTGCTGAAGTGCAGCTATGATCACTGCCGGATCTATTTATGCAGCAGTTTTGAAAGCAATATGTTCTGCGAGAAGAAAAACGGCGCCGGAAATGCAGCTGTCAAAGTACATATCCCGGTCCCGTTTTTCCTATTCATTCTTATGTCATTGATTCGGTTGCCGTCAGAACAAATATATAATTTTATAATTCTGTCTGATCAGTATCCATATACTTTCTGATAGCGATGCAGATAGAATGATGCTACGACAGAAGACAGAAGGCCAGAAAGCGGAAGCGCTGCCCATATTCCTTCAATACCGAAGATCCGTGGAAGAATCAGCACACATGCCATTTCAAGGACCAAAGTTCGGATAAAAGATATCGCGGCTGATACTCTGCCATTGTTCAGGGCTGTGAAGAAAGATGATGCGAAGATATTGAAACCGCAGAGGATGAAGTTAAGAGAATAAATCTGAAAGGCATGGGTGGTCATCTGACATAGAGCATCGTCATACCCGACAAACAAGGAAGCAATCCTGCCGCAGAATAATTCTGCCAGCACTGTCATGCATACCCCGGCCACCAGCATAATCCACTTGCTTTTTTTATAGAGACTCTTCAGTTCCTTCTTGTTTTGCGCGCCATACTGATAACTGATAATCGGCGTACTTCCTACAGAATATCCCATGAATACTGCCGCAAACAGAAGATAGACATACATCACAACCCCATAGGATGCGACTCCATTCTCTCCTACATACTGAATCAGCTGATGGTTGTACATCATGCTGGTCAAATTGGCAGCTATTGTACTCATAAATTCTGAGGAACCGTTAGTGCATATTCTAGTCAGCGGCTTTATCTCAAGCGATGTCCTTCTCAGCTGAAGAAGGCTGTCATTCTTCCGAATAAAGTAGAACAGCGGCAAAAGACCGCCTATAAACTCACTGATCACTGAAGCAGATGCGGCTCCGGCAATGCCCCAGCCAAATACGCCAAGAAACAGTCCATCCAATATCACGTTAGTGATACCGGCTGCGGCTGTAATCATCAATCCCATTTTCGGTTTTCCGGCTGTTACCAGAAATGCCTGGAATACATTCTGCAGCATAAACACTGTTGTGGATATCATCAGTATCCTGCCATACAATACGCAGTCATCTATCATCTCTGCCGTCGCGCCAAGCAGCCAGGCAATCTTTCTCATATACACAAAACCGAGTATTGAGATGACAATTCCGCAGATTACAGTAAAGATTACAGCCATTGAAAAATAGCGCTCTGCCAGTTCTTTTTTTCCTTCGCCCATAGTGCGGGCAGTCAGTGCACTGCCGCCGGATCCGATCATAAAAC
>SABF01000324.1 GCA_009929095.1 Erysipelotrichia bacterium | reverse complement strand
GCATGATACTGATCGATGGTATCAATATTAAGGAAATGACACTGAAGCAGCTTCATGATCGTATCGGCTATGCTTCTCAGAAAGCAATTCTGCTGAAAGGCACAGTCCGATCCAATATTGCTTATGGAGACAATGACAAAGAAGAAAGAGATGACGATCGCATTCAGGATGCCCTTGAAACTGCACAGGCCGCAGCTTTTGTAAATCAGATGGATGATGGAATTGATTCACTGATTACACGCGGCGGCACCTCTGTATCCGGAGGACAGAGACAGCGTCTTTCTATTGCCAGAACAATCTGCTGGAACCCTGAAATATATCTGTTTGATGACACTTTCTCTGCTCTGGATTTTGAAACGGACAGAGAACTTCGTGAGGCACTGAAGCAGAAGCACGCTGACGTAACACAAATACTTGTTGCGCAGAGAATAGGAACGATCCGTGATGCAGACGAAATCCTGGTTATGGACAACGGCCGTATTGTCGGTCGCGGCTGTCATAGTGAACTTATGAAGAATTGTAGAATCTATCAGGAAATTGCCAGAACGCAGCTGTCGGAAAAGGAGCTTGCATAATATGTCAAAAGAAGCGTATGAATTAGGCTCCGTCAATATGAAAACCAATTTTGGCGGTCCAAGAGATAAAGCCGCTGAAAAACCTCATGACTTTAAAAGAGCTTGGAAAATGGTACTTACGTATGGAAAGAAACAAAGGGTTCTATTAGTCTGTTCTCTTTCAGCATCTGTTTCCGGTGCTTTATTCTCTCTGTTTGGTCCAGCTCGCTTAAGTGCGATAACAGACCTGATCAGTGAAGGAATGAGCTCACAAGTCTTTGATACAGTTGCTATTGCTAATATTGGAATGCACTTGATGCTCTTGTATGGATTAAGCTTTGTGCTCACTTATCTGCAGAGTTTTCTCATGGTTTCTTTAGCACAGAGATTAGGCTTCTCTCTACGTAACGATTTTTCAAAAAAACTAAACCGTCTCCCTCTGTCTCGTTTCGATTCGCAAAGCTTCGGCGATCTGATTTCCCGAGTCACTAACGATATAGATACCATTACAGATTCTATGCGTATGGCCCTGGCTGAGATTGTTTCGGCTTTCACACTATTTATCGGTTCCGTCATTCTGATGTTTCAGAACAATGCAATACTCGCTTCTATTGCAGTCTGTGCTTCATTGGGCGGTTTCTTCTTAATGAGCCTTATTATCCGAAAATCGCAGAAGTATTTCTCAGGAAATTCCTATTATCTTGGCATGATCAATGGTCACATAGAGGAAATATTCGCGGCGCATCCGGTCGTTAAATCATTTAATGGCGAAACTAGCGAAAAAGAACATTTCTCTAAATACAATGACTCTTTATATATAAATGGCTGGAAATCGCAGTTTCTTTCCGGGATCATGATGCCGGTCATGGAATTTGTCGGAAACTTCGGTTATGTTGCAGTATGTGTAGTAGGTGCAATCATGACAAAAAACGGCCTGATTACATTTGGAACCATTATTGCATTCATTGTATATGTAAAACTGTTTACTCAGCCATTGAGCCAAGTGGCTCAGTCTATGACCAGTCTGCAGTCTGCTGCTGCGGCAGCAGAACGAGTCTTTGGTTTTCTTGACGAAAAGGAAATGGCTGATGAATCCGAGAAAACAGATAATTTCGAAGCAAGCAATGGTCATGTTATATTTGATCATGTCAAATTCAGCTATATACCTGGTCATACAATCATCCATGATTTTTCTGTTGAAGTAAAACCCGGTCAGAAAGTTGCCATAGTTGGTCCTACTGGTGCCGGTAAGACAACAATAGTAAATCTGCTGATGCGTTTCTATGAACTTGACAGCGGAAGAATCATAATAGACGGCAAAGATATTGCCTCAATGACACGTGAAAACGTTCATAGCTTATTCGCAATGGTATTGCAG
>SABF01000323.1 GCA_009929095.1 Erysipelotrichia bacterium | reverse complement strand
GGAATACAGTCTACCGCTACTGTGCCGCTCAAGGGTACAGCGGAGAAGATATCTACGCAATTCTAGATGAAATGGAGTGGAATGATGAGTGATATCAAAAGCCTGAAAGAAAAAGAAAAACTAACGATTCGTCTGATGATAAAAGGCTGCACTAAAGGTGCAACAACCAAAGGATCTCCTTATCTCAATCTTGCATTACAGGATTCTACTGGGACAATTGACGGGAAGTTCTGGGATGTTAAGCCAGAAGATGAAGCGGAAGTTCATGTTGGACATATAGAAGACATCCAGTGTGAAGTTCTGGAATATAATCATGCTCTGCAGCTGAGGGTGAATAAAGTGACTGATCTCATTCAGGAAGAACTAGATATTTCTCAGTATGTAATGACCAGCCATATGTCAGAAACAGAAGCTAAAGACAGGATTCAGAAACTGCTGGATATGTTTCAAAATCAGAATTATCGGATTCTGACTGAAGCGATGCTTGCAAAGGTCAATGAAAAGTTCTACCAATATCCAGCTGCATCCAAGATTCACCATGGCTATATGGGTGGGCTGGCAGAGCATACGCTTGGTATGGCTGCAGTTGCGGAGAACATTGCATCATTATATCCGCAGCTA
This sequence comes from Erysipelotrichia bacterium, assembly GCA_009929095.1. Classification (GTDB taxonomy): domain Bacteria; phylum Bacillota_I; class Bacilli_A; order Erysipelotrichales; family Erysipelotrichaceae; genus Bulleidia. The sequence goes on along the minus strand of SABF01000323.1, from coordinate 1,312 downwards.
AATCGTGATCTTCTGATTGCCGGCGTACTGATACACGATCTCGGAAAGACAGCTGAACTTGGCGGACTGATTCAATCAGAATACTCTGAAGAAGGAAAACTCACTGGACATATCTCCATTGGACATGCATGGCTTGTGGAAGTCGCAGATGAGAAAGGGCTGTCAGATACTGAAGAAGCTTTGCTGCTTCGTCATATGGTACTGAGCCATCATGGCAAGCTGGAGTATGGTTCACCGATTGCTCCTGAGATTCCTGAGGCTGAAGTGCTCTCACTGATTGATAATCTGGACGCCCGTCTCAATACTTTGAAGTCTGCGCTGGCAGGAGTTAAGCCGGGGCAGTGGACACAGCGCATCTTTGCTCTTGAGAATAGACAGTTTTACAAACCGAAGGAAAACTGATGAAAATTAGTTTGTCTTTGATACAGCTGATGCATAAAGGACTTGCAAAAGCAGGCCGGGGAGGATCTCTGCCTGGTTCTTTTGCTCTGACTCTGGACAGAAATTTCATATCCAGATTCAAAATGCCGAAGATCGTAATTGTAGTTACTGGCACGAACGGAAAGACAACTACCAGCAATCTGATTGCAGAGAGTCTGCGAAACTGCGGATTGAAAGTGATCAACAATCATCGCGGAGATAATCTGAATGTCGGTATAGCTACGCTGCTGGCTGTCAATTCAAATTCGAATTATGAAATTATGGCAGATGCCGCTGTTATTGAAGTAGATGAGCTGACATTGTATCGGCAGTTCCATTCACTGCATCCAACTGCGGTTGTCGTGACGAATTTCTTTCGGGATCAGCTGGATCGTGCCGGTGAAATGGAAACTATCATCCGCAAACTGATGGAAGTAACAGAAGACTTTAGCGGAGATATGATCCTGAACGGCGATGATCCTAACGTACTTCGTCTCGCTGATAATGCAAAGAATGCAAAGGTGCATCTGTTCTCTGTAGGACGCAACAGTGTTACGCGAAGTGAATCCGATGAAGCCAGCGAGGGAAAATTTTGTCCGCGCTGCGGCAGCCGACTTGAGTATGAGTATTATCAGTATGCACATATTGGCAGATTCTGCTGTCATTATGATCATTTTGGAATCATTTCTCCGGAAGTGCTTGTAACCGATGTGAACTATGAGAAACAGACGTTCTCTGCAGACGGCAAAGTTTATCATTCCTTTATCAATGCAATTTATGCAATTTATAACTGTGCGGCGGTTCTTTGTACTCTGAAGTCACAGGGATTTGATCCCTTTAATGCGGACAAAGTCTTCTGCACTTATACATTGAATGAAGGACGCAATGAACT
>SABF01000322.1 GCA_009929095.1 Erysipelotrichia bacterium | reverse complement strand
TGCAAGAAATGATGCGCGCACTGAACAGCATTGCCTCACGATCGCCATAGGCAGCTTCAGCTTTATTTATAACATTGAGATAACGTTTTTTCGCGGTCTGAAGACGGTGTTCCCCATACAAGTGCATGAGGGTAGAATCCAGATCTCCAGTTGATATTCTGCTGCCTAATTCACTCAGTTTCATAATGATTCGATTATCCTTTCTGGTTATTTCACCATTTTTTCAAACGCATCTTTGGCGGCATTCTGTTCCGCCTGTTTTTTAGAGGATCCTTTTCCTGTTCCCATAATCAATCCATCAACGATCACATTCATGACGAAAGTCGGAGAATTGGAAGGTCCCTTTTCACTTGCCAGTTCATAACGAACAGTACGTCTGCTGTCAGTCTGCACGTATTCCTGAAAAGTAGTTTTATAGTCTCTGATGACAGCCACTTCTTCTGGATGAGTAAGATATGGTGAAATTGCCTCAGTCAGAATCGGATCAACAGCTTCCATTCCATGATCGAGATAAAGCGCGCCAAGAAAAGCTTCGAACATGTCAGCGATAATTGCATCTTTATCCCGACCTCCATTCTTTTCTTCACCGCTTCCAAGCAGCAAAAAATCATTCAGATGCATTTTCCTGCCATAGCCGGCAAGTGCCTTTTCACATACAAGCTGAGCACGAAGTCTGGTCATCTCACCTTCACTCAGGGCGGGCTCAAGCGGAAAAATATGTGCACTGCTCCAGAGCTGCAGAACTGCATCTCCTAAAAACTCCAATCGTTCATTATCATGATGTCTTCTATGTTCATTGGCATAGGAACTGTGCATGAAAGCCTGATGAACTAAATCAGACTGCTTCAGCAGTATTCCCCGTTCTTTCAGCCAATCAATGATGTCTCGTTTCATCAGTTATCTTTATTCCTTTTCTATCAGTCTGCGTAACTTGCATTATGCTTGTTGCGTCGGGCAACTTCTTCCATCACTGCTCTGAAATCTTCAGAATCTGAGTTCTTTATAATGATTTCTGCATCTTTTCTCGCCTGATTGATGATTTTTGTGTCTTCAACAAGATTTCCCAGCACGAAGTCGCTGATTCCGCTCTGCCTTGTACCTAGTATATCACCTGGCCCGCGCAGCCGTAAATCTTCATAAGATATCTCAAACCCATTATTTGTGCGCGTCAGAACATCCAGACGTTTCAGCGCCTTCTCATCTTCAGAATCAGTCAGCAGCCAGCATTGTCCCTGTATACTTCCGCGCTGTATCCTGCCTCTGAGCTGATGAAGCTGAGATATCCCGAAACGATCAGCGTCGTATACAATCATCCCGGTCGCATTGACCACATTCATACCTACTTCAACTACTGTAGTAGATACAAGTACCTGTATTCTGTTCTCCGCAAATTCATTCATAACGTTCTGCTTTTCCTGGCCTGTCATTCGGCCATGCAGAAGTGCTGTACGATAATCAGGAGCGAATAGTTTCTTCAGATTGGCGGCTGTTTCAGCAGCGCTGCGGGCATCATAATCCAAAGACTCCTCTACAGCAGCACAGATGACATAAAGCTGGTGTCCTTCAGCCAGCAGATGTCTGACATCGTTCAGAACAGAACGGAATGAGTTTTCTCTGATCAGTACAGTCTTTACCGTTTTTCTGCCAGGAGGCATGCTCTCAATCGTACTGATATCCATATCCCCGTACAGAGTAGAAGCCAGAGTTCTTGGAATCGGTGTGGCAGACATCAGAAGAAAATCTACTCTGGTGCCTTTTTCTCTCAGTGTACGCCGCTGCTCAACACCAAATCGCTGCTGTTCATCAGCAGTAACCAGTCCAAGATTGGCAAATTGCACACGCTCCTGCAATATGCTGTGTGTGCCAATCAGAATATCTATTGATCCAGCTTTCAGTTTCTTCAGAATTTCGCTATCTTCTTCATGACTTAGCCC